>CACGMS010000001.1 GCA_902574205.1 uncultured Candidatus Hydrogenedens sp.
TGAAAAGGGCAAAGCCCGACATGATTTGCGCCCTTTTTCTCAAGAGCGACCACCTCGCCGACTAACTCAACGATATCGATCTCTTCGCGTAGCCGCTCAATATCCTCTTTGCGCACGCTCGGCGGTCTCCAGGCCTAAGGCTGTGCGCAGTCTGCCTTTGGCAGCGACAAAGCGCTAGTTTCCTATGCCTAAAGCCGCCTTGACCTTCGCAGCAACCACTCGACCCTCGGCACGCCCTACCGCTCGACTATTTACCAAGCCCATCACTCGACCCATGTCTTTGATCGACGAAGCACCCGTCTCTTGAACCGCTTCAGCGATCAATGCATCGACCTCATCTTCAGACAAAGGCTGAGGTAAGAAAGCTTCGAGCACAGCAACCTTGGCTTGCTCTTCTTCGGCTTCTCCAGCCCGACCTGCTGCGGCGAAGCCTTCGATGTCATTATTGAGCGCTTGAGGACCATGCCGGTCGGGACCATCGATCAAGATGCTGAGCGAGAGGCGCTGGCGCAGCGTTGGTTTGCTGCGCTTCCTTCAGGCACTCTCGCCAACGCTTTTGGGCAAGCGGCATCGCAAGCACTTGGGCGCCAGGTTTCGGCACCTAAACAAACGCGTCGGCGTCAACGCCCAACGCAAGAGCAGCCAGTTGATGAGCCGGTGCTGCCGTCGATGGATGCCATGCGTCCCGATCATCTGGATGTACCCGAAGTCATGCGCCAGCTGGCACGACAAGACGCGGTCGCCGGTGCCGTCTGGAACACCTGGCAATTTGTCGTCATGCGTCGCTTTGAGCCCGAGTTTCGGCAGTGGGGTATCGCTTTACCGATGCTACCGGTGCAGGCTCAGCCGGCGCCTTTGGTTGAGGATTCGAAGCGCGTGGTTTTGCAAGCTATTGATCAGATGATGCGTCATCAAGCCGCTCAGGTTCTCGGTTATCATCATGGACCGATTTCTGCCTGGAGACCGGCGCTCAGCCTATGCAAAAAGGTCGCTGACGATGCCTTAGAAGTTGTCGAGCGTATTGAGCAGGGTGATTTGCCCTAAGGCGCTATCCACGCCTCGTGAGGCGATGCCGTGACGTAAGCCGGGTTCTGTAATGGTGATCATTCATCTGGGATTCTGGTCGCCCAGAACCTCACGCGAATCGAATCGAAGCTATCCAAGGGGTCTGTTATGATAGCTCCTGTCTTGCGCCAGGTGGGGTTTACCGTGCCATCTTTGTCTCCAAAGATGCGGTGCGCTCTTACCGCACCGTTTCACCCTTGCCGCTCGCCCGAAAGTCTGCGGCGGTCTATTCTCTGTGGCACTTTCCTTCAGGTTGCCCTGACAGGCCGTTAGCCTGCACCTTTACCCTTTGGCGCCCGGACTTTCCTCCAGTTGATTAAACCAGCGATCACCCTTCACGGCATCACCTCACGAGGCGAGGATACCTGCAGCTTCGAGTTCTGCACCTGCTGCCATCACCGATTCGTGAACCATCGCACGGCGACAGCCTTGGCAGTAGATAATCTTTTCTTGGCGTTGAACTTCGATCCAGTTCTGCGGTTGCATGGTCACATTGCAAAACCCGCAAATACCCTTTCGAGCGACGGTGACCGCAATCGCCGGACGACGCTTGATTGAACCGACTAAGTTCACGTAACGGCGACGGTCTTCGTCGGGGATCGATTCAAGTAGCGCCTGGCGATGGGACATCTCACTCTCGAGCGCCTCGCTTGTTGCTACTTGTTGGACGCTTAACTCTTCATTGAGCGCGCCGATATTGTTTTGCGCCGTTTCGAGCGCTTCTTGAGCCGCGTTGAAGCTTGCCTCAAGCTCTTCGACGACCGCAATTTTCTCGTTGGCGGTGGTCTCAGCGAATTCGATGGTTCGCTTATGCTCTCGAATGGCGGAATTGAGCGCTTGCTGTTCACGCCAATCCTGAAGCGTTTGCAGCCGAGCTTCCCACTTTTTGAGCTCAGCTTTCTTGGTGTCGACGCTTTCCTCAATCTCACGCCACTCACGCTTAGCTGCATCAAAGCGATCCTGGACCTCGTTACGCTTTTTTGTGAGGTCTTTGACAATGGCCGTTTGGGTTTCGACTTTGATGACCAGTTCGTCACGGACTTTGCTGGTCTCAGCGATTCGGTCTTCGGTCAGCTGCAACCGCGCTAGCGTTTTGAGATCCTCACCCACGATTGCACCGTCCTTCCGTTGGTAGGCCCGCCAGGATTCGAACCCGGATGACATCGGTTATGAGCCGAGCGCTCTACCATTGAGCTACAGGCCCCTATTGGCCGTCGGCGCAGTACACAGGACTTGTAGGGGTTGCAAGCGTTGGCATAGTGTTTGCGACACATTGCGTACGCGCGTCATCCTTTACGTCGGTTGTTCGTTGACACTCACGTGCTCGAAGGTTCACAGGCCATCAGCGGTGAGGAGTGCCTATGTTGGTCTTGATTCATGTGGCTACGTTAGCCGCAGAAATGGTTGGTAGCGGTGGCCTGACCGTTACTGGCCAGCGCCATGCGGAACGTGTTTCAGAGACGCCACAGAGTATGGAAGTCGCTGATCGCAAACAGATCGATGACGCAGGACATTTGGATTTGTCTGAATGGTTTGCGACGTTACCCGGCGTTAGTCTGCGTGAGGTGACCCCAGGTTCGATCAGCCCGGTCATTCGCGGCCTGATGGGCGCCGACAATCTGATCGTGATCGATGGTCTGCGTTACAACACGTCAGTTTTTCGGCGCGCCGCCGATCGTCAGATTAACAGCTTAGGTTTGTATTCGTTTGAAGGTTTAGAGTTGATTCGGGGCGGGGGTGGAGTGGTGCATGGAAGTGGTGCGCTTGGCGGTGGGCTGGCTTTTCGTACTCGCGACTTGTTTCGACCGGATAAGCGCTGGTGGTATTGGCGTGAATTCTTCGCCTATCCTGGCAACACACGGTACAATTTTACGTCGTTACTCAAGAAGCAAATCGGCCGACTGTCGTTAGGCTTTGCCGCCCAGCGGGATAAGTTTCGTGGTCGTCGACATGGCGGCGTTTACCAAGGTGAACCAAGTGTGATTCCCAAAGCCGATCATGGGCAATGGGATTGGATGGGGAAGATCAGCTACTCGACGGATGCTTGGAAGTTCAGCGCCGGCTACTTGGGTATGACGGTCAAGGGTGGCGGTGAGATTGACCAGCTCGCCCGCGGTGAGCTTCGACGCGAAGCGCCGAACGACCATTTTGGCTGGCTGCGCGCCCGCGGCCGGCACCAAGGACTTTGGCGTCGTAGTGAGGTCTTTGCGGGTAGTCGTCTGTCGCTACGCTCGACACGCGTGGACCGCTGCACGACCAACAACGACGGCAGCGCAGTCGATACGCGAGCCTGTTTGGATCGTTTCGATTTGAACCCGGGTGATGAGGGGTTTGATGAGACGGGCTTAGCGCAGCGTGTACTCGAAGATGAATCAGTGTTGATGCATCAAGCGGGCTTTCGCTTACGCACGCGACGCCTGGCGGGTTGGCGGTTTCGAACCGGTGCCGAGATCGCTCATGAAACGGTCGACGCGACGCAAGCGCTCACTTTAGGTTCAGGCTTTGAAGTGCCGCCGTATGGATCAGGATTAGGTTATCTCACCGGCGGTGTATTTGTTCAGGCTCAGCGCGCATTAGGGCAAAGCTTTGGCCGTGAACTGAGCCTGAGTACCGGAATTCGCTTAGCCACGTTTTCGGTACTCGATTCTAGTGAGGACCGTTCTCAAGCCTGGCTCACGCCAGCGGGTGACTTCGCCCTAAATTGGCGTCAGCGTGGCAAGTCGGCGTCGTGGCTGAGTGTGAGCGCCAGCAGTCGAGCACCGAATCTTTTCGAGCTATTTTATAGCGGCGATATCGGCAATTTTTACCAGCAGGCAACCGGTGATTTGGGGGCTCAAAACTCACGTATGATTGAACTCGGCAGCAAAAAGCGAACGGGGAGTTTATCGTATCAGGTGTCTGCATTTGGTCTTTGGGTGGATCAGTTGATTGAAGAGCAGCGAGCGACCCCGACGACCATGTCGGTTAAGCCCGCTGTAGCTCTCGTCAATGTCGACCAAGGGCGATTTTGGGGCGGCGATTTAGGTGTGCAGCATCAGGTCACCGCAGCGATTGCGCACAGCCATCATGTGGGTTGGGTTTTGGGTGAAGTGGAAGATCAAGGGTCAGTGACACCGAGTCGGCGAGCCTCGCCGCTTCAAGGTCGGCATCGACTGGCGCAAAAGTGGAGCAAAAAATGGTGGGGTGAGGTCAACGTCAACTGGGCGCTTGCCGTCCCCAAGGATGATCTTGGACCCCTTGATGCTTTTGACTTGCGCGTCTGTCCGGTCAGCGATCAGCCGTGGTTGAGCAGTGGACAAGCGAGCGTGGATTGTGACGGCACACCGGCCTGGTGGACGGCGGGCTTACGGGCGGTTTATCAGCGCCGCAAAGACTGGCGAGTTGGTCTGCGGATCGATAACCTGCTCGATCGAAAATATCGGACACACCAAAGTGCGGCATGGGCAAAAGGGGTGACCGTGCGTTTAGATGTTGAAGTGGCTTTCTAGGGTGCTCTCAACTCGTTTGGTGCGCGAGCCTGAGCTGGCAGAGCTTGCCGAATGGGAAGCGAGCAACACCCTCGGTGCGCGTTGGGGTTTGGACCAAATCACTGAGGAGTATTTGCTTCAAAGCAGTCAGATTTTGGTGGCGGAAGATGCAAGCAGTTTACTCGGCTATGCCGTGGTTCGTTCCTTTCCTGACGGCGTTGAACTCTTTAATATCTTGGTGCCCAAGCACGCTCGACGTCGAGGTGTTGGCACCGCGTTGATGCAGGCGATTCATGAGCGCGTCGAGGGACAAGCCGTATGGCTCGAAGTCAGAGCAGGCAACGAGTCAGCGCAGCGGTTTTATGAGGGCTTAGGCTATGAACAAATCGGCGTTCGGTCGCGCTATTATCGTGACGGTGAAGATGCGGTCTTGATGAGCCGTGAGCCTGCGATGGATTAGCGCAGACCTGCCTTTTCGCTGGCGAGCGGCCAATAGTTAGGCCTGCAATTCATAAACCCGTAGGTCTGCGGGTGCATCACCGGGACCAAGCCGCCCGCACGGTTGCAGTACTCGTGGCGACGACCGAGGGCATGCCCGACCTCGTGGTTGATCAGGTAGCGTCGATAATCGAGCAGTTTACCTTTCCAGGCTGCAGCGCCTTCACGCCAGCGCATCACATTAAGCACGACTTTGTTCTTTCGATAACAACTGACGTAGCCGTTAGTGTCCAGCGGCGCACAGAGGCGATCAACGGTGAGCGGGGTGGCGAGAATAATGCGCAACTGGGCGCGCTTTCGTTGCTGAAAGTAGACCTTGCCTGTGGCTTGCCAGCCGCGCTGATCATCCAAGATCGAGCGCACTTCTTGAGCAAACTCTTTGAGCGGGTAGCCGGTGGCCTTCTCGACTTGGATGCGATACATAATTTGCCGGCCCTTGGCGCCTTTGGGGCGACGGCCGTTGGGCGCCGTGCGAAAGCGAGGGCGATTACGTCGACCAAACTGCTTGTAGGATCGCGCACCAAGCACGGTCGGACCTGCGCCGGTGATCGGAGGTGCAGTGATCGCCGGAAGGTCAGCGAAGACGGGGACGGTGATGGCGAGTGCGATGCTGAGCATGAGCGGGTTCCTAGGCCGGTTTGGAGTTTAGTAAAAGTTCTAAACGTTCTCCACCCTTCGTCGGCCCCTTTTTCAAAAGAGTTGAGGCGGAAAGTCTGCAAAATGATCGAATGTGTTGCATGATCCATGCAGGAGGCCAAGATGAATGATCACGAGGACTTTAATCCACCGGCTGATCAAGAAGAAGATCGCAGCCTAGGGCGCAAGCTCTTGCGCACCGGTCTAGGCGCGTTATTGGTCTCTGAGAGCGTGGTTCGTGAAGTGGTTAAGGAGCTGCCAGCCGAGGCTGCGAATCGGTTAATGCAGGGCACCAAAGAGACCAAAAATGAGGTCATGAGGCTGGCCGGCGGTGAGGTGAAAAACTTTCTCGAACACCTGGACCTGGTCGGTATCTTCTCCGACGTCCTTGAGCGCATGGACATGGAGGTCGAGCTTAAAGTGCGGTTTACCCGAAACGAAGACGGTGACTTAGAGCCTCAAGTTGAGGTGGTTGAGGGGTCTGAACGCGCCTCGTCTGATTAGCGCATGGGGTTCTCTTGCCACTCGGGTAGGTTCTGCAACGCGGTGCGAACGGCTGGCGTGATCGGAAAGCCCCAGGCTTCATAAAAGGGCACCAAGTTACGCTGCGTGTAGTTGCTGGTGCGCGTGATCCATTCATCGATTCGGTCTTGAGCGCTGCCTTGGCTGGCGTTGCTCTCTTCGCGGTAGATGGTGAAGACGTCGGTAAAGAAGTCCCAGCCAAAGCCCTCTTGCAGCTGCAGATAGGTATCGAGCGCGACCCAGACGTTCCATGACTCGCTAAAGTTGGCGCCACCGTTGAGATAGGCTTGGCGGCGCTGTCTGCGCATCTGCGGACCGAGCCTTCCTTCTGTTCGAGTCGGCAGGTTGAGCAGGTTCTCGTGGATGTAGACGCTCCATAAATTGCAGCTGGCTTCTGTGCTTCCGGGTAAGAACCAGTCGCGCCATTGATGGTTGTGCCCCAGCTCATGAAACGGTCCCCAGGAACCCTCAGCGCGGATATGCTCGAGATCGAGCAGGCCTTGGTGGTGTCGCAGGTGACCCATCATGGGGTAGCCCGAGTGCAGCGCACCAATGCTGATTTGTCGATCAAGCGCAAAGCGTTCCTTGCGCACTCGCTCGTGTGAGGTGCCTTCAAGGTCAGCCATAGCGTTGAGCACCTCATCCCAAAAGGTCATCAGCGCCACCGGGTCTTCGAGTTGACGAGCTTCTTCGGTCAGCACTGAGAAAGCCACTCGGTCACCCTCAATTTCAGCCCACGGGGCGGGGTAGTCGCGCAGCTGACGCTGCCATTCTTGCGCGGTGGTGACGCCATGCTGGTAATGAGGCGCTCGCACGATCTGGTCGATGGTCACGGCGATGCGACCAACCTCGGTGTCTGCTGGCAGCAGCAGGTACACCGGACCACCAAAGGCGCTGGTCGCCTGGATGACGGCGTCGTTGACGGGGTAGCGCCGGATGATTTGGGGGAAGCGCTCGATGGACTCTTTGTTCCAGAGCCGGTCGCTGTGCGCACCGATTTGTATGCTCAAGCCCTCGCCGGCGGCGCGCTCGGGGACGGTAACGGTAAAGGTTTGCCCAGGCAGCGCGTAGGCGCCCGTGCTCAGCCGAACCGGCTGCCCAGCGCCGCTGGCGTTGTATTTGCGTGAGCGCCCTTCGTACGTCGCGTCGAGTTCAAGGCTGACCTCGGTCAGCGGTGTGCCCTCGGGGACTGTGCCGGGGAAGTCGGCGGCGGCCGGGTGGGCTTCAATTTGGTCAAACGGTGAGCCCGCGAGGAACTTGTCGACCAGGCGCAAGGTGAGCATCTTGAGTGGCTCATCGGCTGAGCGGATTGGATTGTCCTCTGTGGGGATCACCTCGGGGAGCGAGGGCATCAGCGCTCGAATCGGCTCGTAGTAGTCGGTGATCCATAAGTTGAGGTGGCTGATGGCGAAGGTGATGGTGGCGACGGCAGTCGCCTGGTCTTCGGCACTCAGGACCTCCTCGCCTGCGAGATGGCGCGCCACAGCGTACACGGCATAAAGGGCATGATCGACCTCACCGAGCGTGGTCTCGGGTACAACCGCCGCCCCAGACTGTTGGTTGGCTTTGGTGATGGTGATGCCCGAGCCAAGGATGTTGCGGTTCCCAACAAAGTTGCGCACCGCTTGGAAGTTGTTACCGTTCCAATTCCAGGCAAAACCCGACTGAATTAAGCCACCGCCTTGGCGCACCCATTGGTTAAGCGCTGTGACCTCTTCATCGCTGTACTCGGTGCGGGCGTTAGCAAAGTAGACGCTAACCTCTGCCAGCGCCTCGGCGCTGGGGCGAAAGGCGCTGACGTTGTGCCCGTCTTGGGTCATCAGGTTAGCGGTCCCACCAAAGAGACCGGGGTGCCTGCCGATGCGCAGGGTCTCTTGTCCGCGCGTCATCCACGACACGGCGTTGCGCACCAGTTGAACCCCGTCGTGGTTGTCGGCCCGCAGGTCGCGGTTCATGGGGTGCTCATGACCTGTCTGCAGGACTCGCCCGCGTCCGAGCCGAGCCGAAGCGACGACGGTCTTTCCTTGGCGGTTGGTGATCAGCGGACAGGCGGTGCGTCCGTAGGTGATCAGGGCAGAAGGCCAGACCCGCTCGCCCATGACAAAGGCGTCGACGCCCGCAAGCAAAGGGCGTTGATCGACGCTGCAGTCAAAGATGCAGCGCGGCGCTCGCGCCACTTGGTTCTCGCAGCGCCAGCGCTCAGCATTACCACAGCCACCATTGTCCACCAGGCATTCATTGATATCGACGCATTCATCGCCTTGCCGCTCGGTGCCTTCGGGACACTCAACCCCTACGTCCTCGGCGGCGCCTGCATCGACGATCACGTCAGCGTCTGCCACGGTACTCGCGTCCACCGCGACAGCGGCGTCAGCGGGTGTGCCCGCGTCCAAAGTCGCGCCGCTATCAAGCGGGCTTGAGGGAACCTCGGTTTCGCCGCAGGCGGCGAACAGGACAAGACAGGATAGCCAGTGGATACGCATGGTGTTCCCCAAGGGGTTGAGCCAGCGCTAACTGCCACTCCCGGCTTTTGAGTGCAAGGCGCGTCACTTTGCTGTTGACCAGTTCATCGGACCCCTCTAGAAGCGCTCCGCAATCATACTGCGGGGTGGAGCAGATGGTTAGCTCGTCGGGCTCATAACCCGAAGGTCACTGGTTCGAGTCCAGTCCCCGCTACCAGCACAAAACGGGCGCTTACGGTCAATCCGAAGGCGCCCGTTGTTGGTTTTTCTCGGTCCATTTCGGACCACTTTGAGTCGAAAGTGTAAAAGGTCACCCGCAGATTTGGTGCGTGTTGGAATGGAGTGTCAGAGCAGGAACGCTTTGCAAGCCCTACTTATCCTCAAGTTTCGTCGTAGCTGCGGATGAGCAAGGGTTTGGCACGTTCTAAATCGGCTAAACTTTTGATTGATATTTCAAGGTCGCCCGTTCCCCAGTGACCGACGTTTGTCACATCACGGGTAAAGCCATCAATGAGTTCGACCGTAGCTGGGTCAAGATTGACCCATACTCTTATCTGGCTTTTCATCGGTCGCATCGTCGCAAAGTTCTTTATCCTTCGATAAGCGACATAAAGTTGGGTCGATGTGCAGCTGACGTCATCGCCTAAGTTCAGAAGAAATTCATTGAAAGCAAAGTAAGTATCAGAAAGCTCGCCCGTAAGCTCATGCAGTACTTCAGTTACGGCTCGGTCTTTCTTTCGTGTCTTCTTTGACTTGTTTGGTTCGATTAAAAGCTGGGCGTCGGATCCACTCGGACTTAATGATTTGGTTTCGGTTCGATTGATCAAGTCCAAGAGCAAGAAGTCACTCCCGTAGCGCGTGTATCGAATGAGTTCGATATTACGATTGATTTGCGATGCGGCGTGTCGATCATACTTTTTGAAGTCGCCAGCGATACACAACAGACGAGTTCCAGCCCAATTAATTCCAGATGCAGATGAGGCGTCAATCTGTTCCATCACGAGTAACGTAAATTCGGCTTTATGGTCGAGCAGCCAGTCCAAATAGTACAAGCCTTGGTTCATTACATTTTCATTAACCGTTCGCTTGTACTCAATAATCACCGGGCAACCATTTTCGTCGATACCCAACGTATCAATACGACCGCCATGCTTAACGCCTGTGCTGTATTCACTCGCTAGGAATTTAATGCCTAGGAGTACCTCGAGATTTTTCTCCATCAGTGCTTGAAGTGACTTTTCGAGTGCAACCGAAGAACCGATAATAAGTTCGACGTTGTCTCCCCGAGTTCTAAATAATTTGAGATTGCTCATAAGTCAGTCTCCACCAAACAGATTTCTGATATCCCTATGATTTGACGGTTTTTGCAACCCAACGTCTGATCGCTTGCCCTTTTATTACTTGATGATGCAGGCTCGCCGGCGTTCAGCAAATGTTTATCATCTGCTGCTTTTAGAAAGACGAGTCTTTGATGACAAAACCACAATATGAGCGGATTTTTGAGGGACTTGAAGCGTTCAAAAACTTCTGTTTGGTGAGCGACCAATCCTTGTTTGTCGATAACGCTGAAGTTTGGACGAGCGCTAACTTTGATGAGCTTTATCGACGTTTTAATGAAAATCCAGATGAGTCGAGCGCTTCGTTTGTTGAGAAACTGACCCGCCAAATGGCCGGTGTCGCCGATCCTGTTTTACAGTTGATGGCAGAAATCCTTTGGCTCCATTTTTGCGGCGCAGGCGATGTGTCTGGGGTTAAAAAGCGTGAACACATCAACCGCGTTCTTGGCTGGATGCAACACCCGGTCGCTATGCCCGAGCCATTAGACCAAGCATTGGAGACCGGACCGGCAAGCACTGGCGTTGCGTTTAATACCTACCGACCACAGCAGCTATGGTTTTTGATCAATTTTGGCCGAGCGTGGAAGAACTGCGATTCCGCTCGGGTCGATAAACTCCTGAGCGATCCATGGGAGTTCAAAGCCTTTGTGTTCGCATTGGACGTAGAGAGCGCCTATTTGCAGCGCAATGCGCTTCTTCATTTACTGCACCCGCAGACTTTTGAGGCGATTTATTCGAGGAGTCATAAAGCACGAATTACCCAGTCTTTCGCTCATCTGGTGCCGGGTGGTGTAGACGATATCGACCGCCAAATTCGAGTGATTGCAGACCGGCTGAATCAAGCACCAATACCCGAAGGAGCGACTGAGAGTTACAGCATTTTTTATCGTGATGATGTGGTGCAACGTTGGAACAGTAAGCCTGAGTCTGAACGGATTGAAGGTGAGGGTCAGACCTCTGAAGCAAGGCGCAGTTATTGGCTTTATTCACCAGGTGAGAACGCGTTCGATTGGCAGCGCCAATATGAGGCAGGCGTCATGGCGATTGGCTGGAGTGATGTTGGTGATTTGAGGCGATTCAACTCGGCAGCTGAGATCGGTGAGGCGGTCGATGCAATTTATGCGAGTGGTGGAAAGAATCCGTACAATACCCGTTTAGCGCTCAGCGAAATTCGATTTGCTGCCAAACCGGGTGACGTGGTCATAGCCAAACGTGGGCGGCGCTTATTGCTTGGTGCAGGTATTATTACTGGTGACTATCGATTTGAGATCAATAACGATGAACACGGTCACGGCCATGAGGTTGCGGTTGATTGGCACACTAAAGGCGAGTGGCTAGTGGACCATCACTTAGTGGTGAAGACATTAACTGATATTGGTAAATATCCTGGATATGGTGCCCACTTACTTGGCGATATGGGTACTTCACCTGAGGACTTATTGGGTGATGCCGTTGTAGCTGCGGAAAGCAGTGATCATGTCACCGCCTACGCTCTAAAGGATGCACTTGATGATCTGTTCATGGATCAAGATGACCTCGGATCCATGTTGTCTTTATTGCATACAAAAAAGAATCTTATACTCACGGGGCCACCAGGCACCGGCAAGACCTTCATCGCCGAGCGGCTGGCTTATTTGTTAGCTCAGGAGCGTGATCCGGAGCGGGTCACACGAGTACAATTTCACCAATCGACGTCCTATGAAGACTTTGTTCAGGGCTATCGACCGTCGGCATCAGGTTTTGAACGACGTGACGGACCGTTTGTTCGGATTTGCTACCAGGCGGCGCAGGATGAACGCCCCCAGGTCTTGCTGATCGATGAAATCAATCGGGGTAATTTAAGCCGAATTTTTGGCGAAGCGATGATGCTGATTGAGAGCGACAAACGAGCCGAACAGTGGGCGACTCAACTTGCCTATGCGCAAGGCGGCGAGCCTGCCTTTTGGGTTCCGGAGAATGTATATATTATCGGCACGATGAACACAGCAGATCGATCCCTTGCGCTGGTTGATTATGCCCTTCGGCGACGCTTCGCGTTCTTTCATATTGGACCGGCAGTCGATCACACTGGCTTTCATAAGCATTTGCGATCCAATGGCTTGTTGGCTGAGGAAGTCGATCGTTTGGTCGCTGCCATCCGAGAGGTTAATGATCTCATCAAAGACGACGCTAATTTGGGCGGAGGATTCTGCCTTGGGCACAGCTACTTCTGCGCGCTGTCCAACTTAGATAATGACCTGCCACAACTCATCGAGCATGAACTTGCGCCGCTCTTGCGCGAGTATTGGTTTGACGACACCGAGCGCGCCGACGCTGCAGTCAGGATTTTTGAGCGTGTGGTCTAGTTTTCAGAAAGTCGACATGACACATGATTCGGCGCCGAGCGCCGTACCCATTGATAATCTTTATTATCTGCTCTGCTACGCGACCAAATCATTGGCGACTCTCAAGCAGGTGCCCACTGGTGCAATCGATGGGCCGACGCCGGCGCGGTTATATGCCGCTGTGCTTGACGAGGGCTTGGCGCGGTTACGGCGGCGCGGCTTTCCAAAACGGTACCGAGAGCGTCGAGAGCTAACCTCAACACCAAGAGGTCGGATTAATGTTGCCACCACCTTGGCTCGAGGTTTGCTTGTTCGCCGCCAAGTTGATTGCACAGTCTCTGAGCTGATTCATGATCATGCGATCAACAGAGCCCTTAAAGCGGCAGTTCGATGGTTGGCACCCCATCGAGGATTGTCAAAGGAGCGTCAGGCTCGACTTAGACGACACGTTCAGATCCTTGGCTCGGTTGCAGACCAGCCCCTTCGAGAGATTGATTTGCACCTCGCAACGCATGGGCAGCGACTCGATCCGTTGATTCGTTTCTTATTGCAGATCGTGCGTATGGTTCAGATGGCGGCTTTGGTTCACCCTGATGGTTCGAGCGCTCACTTCTTTGATGTGCGGCGAAGCCCTCAGCAAATGGGACTTATATTCGAGAGCTTCCTCTATGAATTTTATAAGCGCGAGCAGGCTGAGTTTCGGGTTAAGGCGCCGCATCTGAATTGGCGCGTCGATCAAGAGGAGAGCGATGACATCGTTGACCTGCCGACGATGCGAACGGATGTGGTTCTTGAATGTGCTGATCAGCGCATATTGATCGAAGCCAAATGCACGGGCTCGATGATGGCATCGAATCAAGGCGGCCGTCGTAAACTGCGCTCAGATCACCTGTATCAACTGACTAACTACATGCGCCATATCGTTCATGACCGCCCAACGGTTGGAGTTTTACTTTACGCACAATGCGGAGCCCCTTTGAGTCGAAGTTATCTTATTGATGGTCAGCGTATCGTCGTCGAGTCGATCGATCTGAGTCTACCTTGGCAGCAGATACACGCGGCGACATTGGATATCGTCAACCGAGTGAGGGTAAAATTCTGAGTGAGTGGCTTAGCAAAAGCACTCACTACCGCTTTAACGAGAAGTGCGTGATGAGCCCCGCCTCACCGGATGGTTCGCTCGCACCCCAGGTCGGCACCGCAGTGGTAGGCACGGGGTTACCCTTTGCACGACCGGTCTCTGTGTCGAGTTGATGCCAGCCGGCGGCGATGATGCCGTCATCGACAGGTAGAACGGATTGAAGGACCGTATTACTGGATTGCGGTCCCTCGACGGCGTCCCATGTGCCGGTCACCAGTGTGCTGTAGTCGATGCCTGACAAGTCCGCCGCGTAGACCCGTACGAACTGGTTCCATTTCGAGACACCCTCATCGAAGTGGAGCATCTTTTGATGAGCGTTCGTCGTGGTGATGGTGCGGCGACCCGTGCAGGTGATCGCCACGCGGCCATCGGACAGGACGTCGACGTCGGCGCAGCGGGTGGTGTTTACGTCCGGCCAGCCGCCGTTTGGACTCTGCCAGCCGTCGAGGTTGGGATCGCCTAAGGCATCGCCGAGACCGCCGGTGGTGTTGGTGTACTCAGCGACGTAGGTGCTGGCTCGAAGCACACCCTCTGCGAGCGAGAACTTACCTAGCCACGAGATGTGGATGTTGCCGTTGGTGCCGGTGAATTGATTCTGGAAGCCCGAGGCTGAAGGATGCGCAGCGATTTGATCGCCACGCCACAGGTTGACCGTGTTGTTGCCGTGGCATCGTGCGAGCACGATGAGCGAACTCGAGACGGCGTCGATCGCCAAACCGTCGACGTATTGGTCGGGTGTGGAGTTAGCGGGGGTCTGCTCGTACAGTCGGTTCCACCACAGCAGCCTACCTGAGTCGTCGAAGGCGACCACCGAAGGTTCAAAGTCGGGGAGTCCATCGGGGAGTACCGACTGAGTTGAAAGACCCAAGTAGATCGCGCCCGAGTTGCGATCGATGACGACTGCGCCTAGGCGCTGCGTCGGTTTGTCGGACGTCCTGTAACCGGTGTAGCCAGGACCGCCGGCGCAGTCTGCTGCGCAGGGACCTGCGAAGAAGTAGTCGTCGGGCCATCGACCTTGGCGGTCGGCGCGACCGTTCCCGTCACTGCCTAGCCAGGCGTAGTCTTCGGCGCTGTGTGAACGAAGGCTGCCCTTACGCCCCGCTTTGAGCACCACGCCGCTGTGCGAGACGGGTGCACCGCACGCGCTGGCGGGCGTGTGATGACACTCCCCTGCATCGGTCCAGTGTGCAGGCCAGTGCTCCACTACGCTGAGCGCTCCTGAAGCGTCGAGCCGATGCAGACTCGCCCAGTCAAAATCGTATTCAGCGCCTCGTCCAAAGACGACGCGCCCCACGGCGTCGACGTCCCAAGGCTGAATCGTCTTGTAGGCGGAACGTCCTCGAGAGCCGCCGGCGCGACGGGGCTTAGCCCCGACGTCATAGGTCCAATCGGCTCCTGACGGGATCTCGTCGACGAAATTGCCGTTGAGACGGGCGATAAAGTAGCCATCGTCGGCCGTGCTGGCGGTCGTGCGCCCGGCAGAGACGTAGAGCACGTCGGTGGCAAGCTCTGCGCTGTTCGTCGCCCGGATCCGTCGAAAGTCCTCCGTTTGGTCACTGGGCAGATGGGCAACCCGAACGATCTGGCTGAGGTCACTCGAGAGATGAAGCAGGATCGCAACACGCCCTGACCCACTGCTCTGGACCCCAGAGAAGCCCGTGAGCGTAATGCGCTCGACGCCACCAGGCAGCCAGTCCAAATGGTTGGCGCCTCCAACGACCACGAAGGTGCCATCGGAGAGCCGGATCGCGTCATGAAGTCGCACGCTGCCATCGCCAGCGGTGTAGGTCACCAGATCGCCCGTGAGCGGCATCGATTCGGCGGCGCCGTCAGCACGGGTTGAGTTGTTTTGAGGCGGCTCATCCGAGGAGCAACCTGCGAGCGTGAAGACTGAGAGCAAAAAGAGAGCGGATGTCCAGCTTATCATGATTCCGTTGACCCTTCGCGGTTGATCGACCTCGAGCACGTCAATCGAGGGTGTGCTGATTCCTTAGCATGTGTCGGTTATTGCTCGCAAACGGCGAGTTTAGAGCAAGCCGCCACGTTGTCATGGCTGCCGCAGCCGCTGATACCCTTTTCGGCATAACGATCTCAATGACCGGGGATGAGTCGTTGTACTGCCTTGCTCTTGCAATGCTCGTTGGTGCAAAAGATTCGCCCATGAGTCGATGGGGATCTGACACCGGGGCACATGCGTTGCCGTTGGTCACTCAAAATTTAGCGAAACGCACCGAAATTCAACACGCGGGAAAGCGAATCGTGTTGCACACAGATGGTCGCTGGTACGGTGCCCCGGGTGTGATATCGATCCGAATTTTCCTGCAAAAAGTCTCCTTGATAAGGTCTCGCTGTTCATCGTTAAGCGGCCTTGAGACCTTAATCGCTTCCTGTTAAGTCAAAAGAGCCTCCAAAAACACAAAGCACCCGATAGCCTGAACCTCGCACCAGACGAAAAGTCTCGCGGGCTTCTTCTTCGAAGCCGCCTTCGCTCCATTGCAAGCCTACCGCCTGACCCGTCAAATGCTCAAAACGTAGCGCCACATCCGTTGTGCTTTGCCCTTTGCTTTTGAGTGAGCGGCGGGTGTAGGCGTACCCAAGACTAATTCCAGTTGTTTGCCAGGTCTCATCGAAAATCTGCGCCTCAACGGCTGCCAGTTCCTTGTTTTCCCAGCGATGCGCTAAGCCCATCCGCGCTACACCATTTCGGTTGATTCGGCGCTCATAACCGAGCGCCAACTCCCACGCTTCTGGTAAAACCACTGATGTCGCTCCAAAATCGACACGTTGCGCATCCTCGTCGTCACCAACCTCGATCTGCAACACGTCCTCTCGCGACAGAGGTAGCCAATGGGTACCCCTGAATTCAAAAGCTTGAATACCACCTGGCCGACGCCAGCCCACACCCATATGCACACTACCTTGAAGCGGCTCGCGTGTCTTAGCTAAGCCTTGAACATCGGAATAGTGCCAACATCCGGGCGTTGCGTCTTCGCCGGGTTCGCACCACCAATCAGGCATGCCCTCAAAAGCGACTGCGTTGACTGTTCCATTGCTCCATAAATGCCAACCAGGAGTGCGTAGGGCTAAACCTGCGCGCCAGCCATGCCCGAGAGCGACTTGCAGCCCTAAAACGGTCTGAGCGGAAAGCGTCATGACGTCGAGTTGGCGCAGGGTCATATCTTGAAAATCTTCACCTATAGCGCTGTCAACACTTCCAATACTACCGTCGCTGTAATAGATTTGCTCTTCGATTTCGGCCAACCGTAGATTGAGACTCCAGCCCAGAGCCCAGCGACCTCGGCGAAGGCCCAGCGCCGCGGTAGGTACCGAAACATAAGTCCGAGTGGTTTCATCCAAATGCGTCGACCAATACCCTTCGTCAATGGCGGCAACCTCATGCCTTTTGCCAGCGTCAGGAACCAGTACGCCCGCCGCCAAACCACCCTGCCAATCGCCCCACGAAAATGGGTAGGTGTACAACAAACTCGCCGGGAAGCTCATAAAACCGTCGGATCGGTAGATGCTGTTCGCGACGGTGCCGTCGTCGAGGATGCCTTGAATTAGGCCATCGAGTTGGCGTGATTCGAGTTGGTAAGCGTTCGCCGACAGCGACAAAGAACTGCGCTTGAGCAAGGCTAAACCCGCCGGGTTGTAATGAGCCGAAGCAGGCTCCCATCCCGTGGCGATCACCGCGCCTGCAAGGCCGACCTCTCGATCACCGATGGGGCTTGCTACGGCGCCGCTTGCCCAAAGGGTCAGGCAAATCATGCTTACACGCATGAATGTTTTGTCATGCAGCCTAAAGTCGAAAACCGCCCACGTTGAATGCCTTGAATTGCACACGACTACACCCCGATACCAACTTGACCACAACGACCTCTTTTGTCGAGCCAAGTAAAGACCTTCGCTAGCCGCAACTGAGGTGCAGGCAGCAACTGGATTATGGCGAGCAGCCAAGTTCTTATGCATCTGCGACTGCCTGTTTGCGCACCGGATGTAATTCTTGAACGCGCTGATCAGCCGATATTGATCGAAGCCAAATGTACGGGGGTTGTGGGGTGCGTTGAGGTGAGCGAAAGAAGTCAAGCGGTGGCAATCCAGAAGGAGGTACACCAGCTAGAACAACCGCCACGCCACGAGACTGGCTAAACAAATAGCATCGAGCGCTTCCTTATTGTTCCTCACAGACTCGAGGTCCGTCACATACGGTGACCAGCGGGTTCCAGCTGCAGTCCCAATCGGCGCAGTCGATGTAGCCATCACCATCATCATCTAGTCCATTTTCGCAAAAGGCGTTGGCTTGGGTAATCTCTTGAGGTCCTGCGGCAATACCTAGGAAATTCGGCCGGTAGACGGATTCTTGGCACGCTTGGCGAACAAAAGAGTCTTCAGCATTACGGCAATTGTAATCGGCGCAATCGGCATAGCCGTTTCCGTCGTTATCGATGCCATCAGCGCATGATGCCTTGGCGGCTTCAGGGTCGACACCCGCACCTTCGGGAGTTCCGCAGAGCGAAGCGACCTCCGGATTATCCGCCTGTGAGCAGCTAAAGTCGTTGCAGTCGACAAAGCCGTTACCATCATTGTCCTCACCATCGGTACACGCGGCGATCGTGTCTTCGGCGTTGGCGGCGCACAGCGCTAAAATTTCAGGATCGTCGCTGCGCGAACAGGAAAAATCGTTGCAATCGACAAAGCCATTATCATCATTGTCGATCCCATCACCGCAGCGCTCGAGCGTGTTTTCCATGCGCTGAGCGCAGTAGTCGAGAATCGCTGGGTTTTGGCTTCGAGTGCAGCCGAAATCGTTGCAATCGATATAACGGTTACCGTCGTTGTCCGCACCGTCGGTGCAGCGCTCAAACGTGTTTTCTGGTCCAAGGTCAGGTGTGCAGGCTTGAACAATCGCCGGGTTTTGACTCAGCGCACAATTACGATCATCGCAATCGGTGTAGCCGTTTCCATCGTTATCGCATCCATCTGTACAATTTTCGACGCTGTCCTCTCGACCCACCGGTAAACCCTGACACGCATCCGAACAACTCGGCTCTCGCTTGCATGAGGAATCAGCGCAGTCAATATCGCCGTCTCCGTCATTATCAATTCCATCACTGCAGCTTGCACTGTTTCCCTCAAAGCAAACAGTGACATAGATACCTGTGCGACAGGGAAGATCGGCACAGTCAGCAAAGCCATTTTGATCGTTATCAATACCGTCCGAGCAGGCTTCATTTGAAAATTCTAAAATGCAGCAGTTTTCCATTTTTTCTCGGCAAGTTGGTTTACCCTGCGGAGCACCACAGTTCATGCTCAACGGCAGTGCACACAGTAGCACAGCAAAAAGTGGCTGTTGGCGCATAACGGGTTCTCCAAACATCCCCTGATTATCGCTTGCTCACCATTTAGAGAAGGGATTAAGAGTTTATCGTAAGCGCATCAAAGCCACCGTTTAAGAATCATTCAAAAACCCTGCAAAAGCTGAAGCGTTTCGTAGCGGTCTTCTCGACCCTCGCCTAAACCCAATAATGGGCCCATACCACCCGAGAAATTGTCGCCCCACGCATAGACGCGATCAGCGGCTGAAATGACAAAACGTGAGACAGATCGCCCACGCCATAATTGTGCGACCGGCCCGATCGTTTGAAAATGATGTGCGACCGGCCCGATCGTTTCAGGATGTAAACGTTGCTGGTCCCGCTCCGGCGACGAACACCACAACTGATTTCCATTTCGTAAAACACACATCACAAAGGAACCCACAGAGACATCGGTCACACCGGTTAAATGGGCACCATTCAATCTCAAAGGTTGAGGTACGCCAGTTGAGATAGGCCCACCGTTTGGATGCACCCCTCTGTCCTCACCCCAACACCAGACCGTGCCATCATTTCGTCGAGCACAGAATACGCCAAAGCCAACACTCAGTTGAACAAAACCTTGGGCGTTAGGCACTTGTACCGGAACCCTTGACTGTCGAACGCAGTTCATCTGCTCATCCACACCCAAACATCCTACAGTGCTCATCCCCATATTAGCGCCCCAACACCAAGTCGTATCATCACGGCGGCGAACGCAAGTTGCACCCTCTCCCGCTGCGACTTCCACAACATCATTAATTACCGTCATTTGCGCAGGCTCGGTGCGGGCGTTTACCGCCGCAACATCGCCAAGTTCACCCCAATTTGAACCCCAACACCAGACGGTATTGTCATTGCGCTGCGCACAGAAATGAGCATATCCGCCAGTAATACGCTTTATATTGGACAACCCTCGGACACGCACGGGTTGGTTGCGCTGAATTTGTGTTCCATCACCGAGTTGTCCCGATCCGTTTGCACCCCAACACCAGACGTTGCCCGCACCGACGACTGCGCAGACGGAACTAAAGCCACTTGCGATTGAGATCACATTAGTCAGACCCACGACACGCGTCGGCACGGCTCGATTTTCGGTCGTACCGTCACCGAGACTACCGTTCGAGTTATCACCCATACAATAAGGTATGCCACCACGTACAATACAACTGCTGTACCTCCCTAGAGCGATTTGCTGTCCGCTGGTTGCGCAGGTGTTGTCGCAGGCGTCTTGGTCATTGCGGTTACCATCATCGCATTGTTCATAGCCTTGTGCCCCATGGTTTAAGTCACCACGGACCACGCCGTCGCCGCAACGCGCTCGAGTGCAGGTATTAAGACAGGCATCGGCATCGACCTGATTGCCATCATCGCAGGCCTCATGCCCCTCTTGGTCTTCCGCAATATCCAGGCGCACGATTCCGTCACCGCAGCGTGCCACCTCGCACGCATTGGTACAGGCATTGGTGTTATTTTGATCTGCGTCATCACAAGCCTCTTCACCTTCATGAATATGTCCGTCGCCGCAGGTCGCTGTGCTGCAATCGTTGAGACAAGCGTCGGTTTGCGCCTGGTTGCCGTCATCGCAAGCCTCGTAGTCTTGCTGACCCTCAGCAATGTCCTGGCGCGCAATGGCGTCACCGCAACGCGCCACTTGGCAGGCGTTGGTACAAGCATTTGCGTTGTCTTGGTCGCCGTCATCGCAGCCCTCTGCGCCCGCACGAACATGCCCGTCGCCGCAGACGGCAGCACTGCAGTCATTCAGGCAAGCATCGGTTTGGAATTGGTTGCCATCATCGCAAGTCTCATATCCCTCCTGATCCTCGGCTAAATCAGCCCGGACAATACCGTCGCCGCAGCGAGCCACTTGGCAGGTGTTCGTGCAGGCATCAGTCGGATCGCGATTGGCATCGTCGCAAGCTTCGAAGTCCGGTGCGCCTTGGACTACATCCACACGCACCAAACCGTCGCCGCAGCGCGCCCGCTGGCAACTGGTTGTACAGGCATCCAATTCGCTTTCGTTACCGTCGTCGCAAG
Source organism: uncultured Candidatus Hydrogenedens sp. (assembly GCA_902574205.1). GTDB lineage: Bacteria > Myxococcota > UBA4151 > UBA4151 > UBA4151 > CACGMS01. The sequence continues at coordinate 20,844 of CACGMS010000001.1, forward strand.
CCTCGTAGCCTGCCTGATCTTCGGCGCGGTCCAAGCGCGCAATGCCATCGCCACAGCGCGCAGGTACGCAGGTATTCGTGCATGCATCGGCGGCGACGGCGTTGCCATCATCGCAGCTTTCATGGTCCTGCCAGACGATCCCATCACCGCAACTCGCCTCAGCGCAGCTGTTCAAACAGGCATCGGCGGCGATCAGGTTTCCATCGTCGCATTGCTCACCGGCTTGAACCACGCCGTCGCCGCAGGTGGCTGGCTGACAAGCATTGCAGTCATCCGACGGATCGTCGTTGCCATCATCGCAGCCTTCGCCGGGACCCACAACGCCATCACCGCAACGCGCCACCTCACAATTGGTGCGGCATGCGTCGGTGTCGACGTCGTTGCCATCGTCGCAAGCCTCAAAGCCCGCCTCGCCTTGCGCCAAATCGGTACGCACGATCGCATCCCCGCAGCGCGCTAACTGCCCGTTATTGAGGCATGCGTCGGTATCGATAGTGTTGCCATCATCGCAGGCCTCGTAACCGTCCTCGCCTTCGACCAGGTCTGTGCGGACCACCCCGTCACCATGACGGGCCGGGACACAGCTGTTGCGACAGGCGTCGGTGTCGATGTCATTGCCGTCGTCACAGCCCTCGTAGCCTTCTTCGCCCTGGGCTCGGTCGATGCGTACGACCCCATCGCCGCAACGCGCGACCTGTCCGTTGTTCCGGCATGCGTCCGTATCCACGTCGTTACCGTCATCGCAGGCCTCATAACCCTCTTCACCCTCGTTGAGGTCGGTGCGTACCACGCCATCGCCGTGTCGGGCGCTTTGGCAATTGTTACGGCAGGCATCGGTGTCCACATCATTACCGTCGTCGCAGGCTTCGTAGCCCGGCTGACCTTGCTGTCGATCGGTGCGAACGATCCCATCACCGCACTGCGCCAATTCGCCGTTGTTACGGCACTCGTCGGTATCGATCTCGTTGCCGTCGTCGCAGGCTTCGTAGCCCTCATCGCCTTCTGCGAGATCGTCACGTACGACCCCATCACCGTGCCGCGCCTCTTGGCAGTTGTTGCGGCATGCATCGGTATCGATGGTGTTGCCGTCGTCGCACTCTTCGTTTGCCTCGACTACGGCGTTGCCACACCGAGCCTGCGGTTCTGGTGCGCGCACATCCAGCTGACAGGCGAGGGTCATGCTTAGGCTCAATGCGTACACATGGCATAAAAAGCGACTCGATGGGCGCATGAAAGATCCCTAGCAAACGAAGCATGAGTTTGGACGAGATAGGAACTACAGACAAGGGATCGCTCCGTCGGTATAAACGACCTGTATCGACTCTTTTGCCTTAGTTTTGTGGTGTTGGCGTGTTCACAACTGTTTCGCCTTGGTGGGTCATGCGGGCGCACGGGCACAGATGTTTTCGGCTCTCACCCGAGTCACGCTACGGCAAATTGACACGGCTTCTCCCAGACCTTTATCGAGGCGACTGTGGCCTTTTTGACTGCATCTTGAAGGTTTCTCGCGCAGACCCCGTGCGTTTGGCATGGACAGAACGGACTCAATCCTTAAGATGCGATGAGTGGATTTGGGTAAGGAGCGCAGGATGATTGTACAGGCACAAGGCCTGGTGAAGCATTACGGGGACCACGTGGCTCTTCGCGGGCTCGACCTTGCTATCGATTCCGGCGAAGTGTTCTGCCTTTTAGGCGCCAATGGCGCCGGCAAAACCACCACCATCCAACTCTTTTTGGGATTCATCGAACCCACCCAAGGACACGCTAAAATCAAAGGGCTCGACGTTCAAACACACCCGCTAGAGACCAAAAAGGCGCTCGCCTATATCCCTGAAAATGTGATGCTCTACCCGAACCTAACGGGCATCGAGAACCTGGAGTACTTCGCCACCTTGGCTGGGTGCGAAGAGACGGGCGAAGCGAAACTTCGAGACACGCTGATTCGTGCAGGTCTCCCTAGAGATGCCATTGAGCGTCCGGTGGGTAATTATTCCAAAGGCATGCGCCAAAAAGTGGGAATTGCCATGGCGATTGCCCGCCAGGCGGAGCTCTTGCTCCTGGACGAGCCGACCTCGGGGCTCGACCCCAAAGCCTCGAACGAATTCTCCCAATTGGTGGCAAGCCTTCGCGATGAAGGGGTGGCGGTCTTAATGGCGACCCACGATCTCTTTCGCTCGCGCGAAGTCGGAACACGTATTGGCATCATGAAAAGCGGCGTGTTGGTCAAAGAGTTTAACGCCTCCGATGTCTCGCACAAGGAGCTTGAGCAAATCTACTTAGAGCAGATGACCGAGTAGGATGAGCGCGTTCATGATTAAGCATGTGGCACGAAAAGAGGTCCGGGAGATCGTCCGAGACGGACGGATGCGCCTGCTCGGTGTGATCGTGATCATCCTGACTTTGGCCGCCCTCGCTTTTGGGGCGCAGCAAGCTGTGCGCGCTCAAGAGGCACGCGACAACGCCATGGCACGGGCGGAAAAGCAGTGGGAAGGTCAAGGCGAGCGGAACCCTCACTCGGCTGCCCACTATGGAACGCATGTCTTTAAACCAACCAGTGCAGCGACAGCCATCGATCCCGGGGTCTCTCCTTACTTGGGACGCTCCGTTGAGATCAAAGCGCATCAACGAAGCCTTGCATCCCATTCCGAGGCGCAAGACTCGGGTGGCTCGAAGCGATTGGGCTCGTTTTCAGTTGCCAGTGTGTTCTTGTTGCTCATTCCGCTGCTTATCATTGCACTGGGTTACGGGCTGTGGAGCCGAGAACGCGAACGAGGAACGCTGCGACAAGTGTTGAGCACGGGTGTGAACCAAGCGGAACTCTTTTGGGGAAAGACGCTCGCCCTGTTCTTTGTCCTTCTCATTCTGCTGATTCCAGCTGCCCTCATCATCGTCGGTGTGCTGTGGGGACTGGGTGGAGGCGATGCGGATACCCTGGTTCGACTCGCGCTGCTTGCACTCGGTTACGTTGCCTATTTTGGCGTTTTCGCTGGGCTCACTCTGTTCGCCTCGGCCATCGCGCGTACCTCGAGAGGAGCCCTGGTCGCCATGGTCGGAACATGGGGCCTGTTCTGCTTGGTGACCCCGCGGGCTGCTACGGAAGTCTCCGGCGTACTGCAACCGCTACCCAGTCAGGCTGAGCTGGGGCGTCAGGTCGCCCAGAGCTTGAAAACCGGTCTCGATGGCAAGACCGACAAAGACGTCTTCATCGAAGCGAAGCTCGCCGATGCGCTCGACGCAGAAGGGATCTCAGAAGACGCGCTCGAGTTCTTTACAGACGACGCCGAGGCGCAACGGATTAAAACGTACACAGACGGCTTGATGCTCAAGTTCACCGCCGAGTGGGAGAACGTGATCTTTGACCATTACATCAAAGAATTGGACGATCAGGTCGCGGCTCAAGAAGCGGTTATGGACGCGGTCTCCTTTCTCTCGCCCTACGTCGCGATGCGCACGCTTTCGGCTGCATTGAGCGGTACCGATTTCGCCCATCACCGGCATTTTACGCACTACGCAGAGACCTGGAGACAAGGCTTTGTCGATTCGCTCAATAAGGCGTTTGCCGACAAGGCGGGCGCGCAAGGCTGGAGCTATCGTGCCGGCCCTGAGCTTTGGAAAAAAGCGCCAGCGTTTGCGTATCAACCCCCGAGGCCGAGCTACGGATTGGATGTGCATCGCCTGAGCGCTCTGGCGCTGTTGGGGTGGCTACTCCTTGCGTTCGGTCTCGCACGTTGGGCTGCCGGTAGAGTGAAGGTGGTCTGAGTATGTGGCGCACGGTTTTAGAACTTGAGTGGCGGATCCTGCGGCGAGACAAAGCCGCTTTGGGGATCGTGCTCCTCTTTGCCGTCTTCGTCGTCGCAGCCGCCCTTGCGGGGGGTAGACAGGCAGACAGCGTTCGAGAGGGGCTCAAGCGCTCGCAGGAAGCGGAATCTATTCGTTTCCAGGGTCATCTCAAGGAGCTCAAACGCCTCGAAGCGACCCAAGAACCCCTGACAGGACAAGACCCTCGAGACCCCATTTGGATGGGTCAAGAAGGAGCCGCCAAGATCGCCATCTTGCCTCCGGCACCCTTAGCTCCGGTTGCCGTAGGTCAGCGAGACCTTCAGCCGCAAGCCGTGCGCCTAACGACCGAAGACCACTTGAGCTCTGAGCGAGAAAGCGAAACCGCCATGAGCGGTCCTACGCGCCTGATGACAGGTGCCTTTGACCTGGGTTTTCTCTTTGTTTTCCTCTTTCCCTTGGTCGTGATTGCTCTGTCTTATGAGCTCTTAAGCGGCGAGCGAGAACGCGGAACGCTTGCCATGCTTTTATCGCAACCGGTCAGCCAGCGGGCGCTGGTGCTGGGCAAAGCCGGCGCGCGTGCCGTCGCCCTGTGCGGCGTCACGCTCATCTTTGCGCTCCTCGGGCTGCTGGTGGCGGGTGCCGACATGAGCGCAGAGGGCGCCTGGCTGCACGTCGCTCTTTTCGCCCTAATTCTCGTCACCTGGGCGCTCTTTTGGTTTGCGGCGGCGGTCCTGATTAACAGCTTTGGCGGCACCTCGGCTCGCAACGCGCTCCAACTGGTTGGCCTGTGGTTGGTCCTGGTGATCGTCATACCGGGGCTTGTGCATGTGGCGGTCGATACCCTCTATCCGCCACCGTCCACCATTGACCTCCTTCATGAGGCGAGGGAAGCGACTCAAGAAGTCGAGGGTAAACTACGGGGAGTGGAGGGGAACCACGACCGGGACGCGAAGGCGCCAGACCCCAAAGAGCAGATCGCCCTCAAAAAGGAGATCGCTAATCGTTCTGAAGCCGCTCACGAGGTGATGAATGAACAAGTTCAGGCACGGCAGGAGCTGGTGGATTGGCTGCGCTTTGCGAGCCCTGCGATCATCGTCCAATTGGCGCTAGAGGATGTCGCAGGTTCGGGCGCAACACGGCATCGACGGTTCGACGAGCAGGTCGAAGCGACCCATGACCGGTTCAAAGACTTTTTCTTCGGGCATGTCGAGCAGGACCAAACGCTACGCAGCGAAGCACTCGACGACATCCCACACCTCCGATTTGAGGAGGAACCTCATGGGGTGCTCGCAACGCGTCTGCTGGCTGGAGTCTTCGTTTTGCTGCTGCTTGCGCTCGGGCTCATCGTGCTCGCCCTGCCGCGCCTGCGCCAGATTGGACGCCTGACCCGCTAAGGGGTGGCGGGTGGCTGATTGCTGCCGATCAGCTGGATATCGAAGACAACCATGCCTCGATCCGGTCTGGGAGTAAGGTTGGCGGGGATCCAAAATCGGTACTCGGAGCCGACCTCCATCAGCATGAACGCTTCTTGAAGTCCTTTGTAGACACGACCGAGTGGGATGGTTGCAGGGCGCTTTCGAGCCGAGGTGCTTGAGAGCGATTTGCCGTCGGTGCTCCAGCTGTTGAGGTGCGCAACGACCGTGCTCTCGAGCGTTGGTTTCTTGTCGCTTGAGCCTGCAGTGAGCAGTTTATAGGCGAGGCCACTCGTCGTGCGTTTGGCGTCCGCCGGTGGGGCAGCGACATCTGCTGGAGCCGGAGGCTTGGGCGGCTCGATGATTGTCGTCGCGCCCATTTTCTCCATTACTTGTTTGTAGGACTCAACCCCACCACCAACCACATGGCAGTGATTGTGATGGCACTTCGTGTATCCAGCAGGCGGCTTGAGGGGATTGAAGACAATTTCTTTGCTCTGGTTTGGCACCTTGGCCTGGGTCGATGTCGACGACGCTGGATCCACTTTTGAAGTCGCCTCAGTCGGAGGTTTTTCTTTCGCTCCCTCCGTCTTTTGGGATTTTTCGCATGCACCCAAAGTGAATAAAAGCGTAAGCGCCAAGCCGGTAAATAGTCGATTCCACACGTTTTTTCTCCAGATTCCAGAACGATATGTTTCTACCGAGAACACATCAAAGGTTGAGCCCCCGGTTGTTAATCATGGATTGCGCGGATGCTCCACACTTCTTGCAGTCTCAACTCAGACTTTGGACGCGTTAGCTACGAAACGGGGCGCACGCTCGAGCCGCCCCAGACGCGCTTTATCGATATTGGTGAATATTCGAGTCGGATGCTTGGACGAATTAGGTGGCATCCACAGTTCACCGCCGACCCATCGTCGTCCATTTACGCTTGGGCTCGCCGAGACCAAAGCGCAAATCCCTCGGCGATGATGTATTGCTGCTTTGTCTGGGCTTCAAGGCTGCGCGGAGGGACTGCCAGACGAACCTTCTGCTTGGGGTGAGGCGGGTTTTTGTGCGGGCGCCCTTGACCGAACGACAGCGAACCAACGGTCTAAGGGGTCTAGGGTTGTTCTCGGCTTGAATCACGGGATTAGGGTGGTGTTGCCTGAAGGGTTTATAGCGAATTAGGTTGGACTGCTGGGAACGTCGGTGCGTGAACTCGTTAGCGGGCGAATAGGCAGTTGGGCTCAATAGAATGCAAACCGCTGAACAGATTGACGTCGTCTCAACCCTCGTGGCAGTTGATCACGGTCATGAAAGGTGGGGATTTCGATGACCCGACTAAAGATCTTTTCACGGGTTTCTTCGTTCATATTGCTGGCTAGTTCCTGTGCTTCGTCCCCGAGTAGCCAAACTCAATATGCACCGTTGACTTCAGACACTGCGACCAATCAATCGGTACAGACTAAAACATCTTCTGCGGATCCGCCTACAGCAGCTGTTTCCAAGCCCGAAGCGGACGAAACGACGTCGGTTGAACGCAGGGATGAAGAGCTTTTTGAACGTCTATGCGCAACCGAGCAACTTAAAGGGTGCGAGCAACTCAAGGCAGCGCGAAAGGCGAGAGCGGATAAACAAAGGCTGGTGAAGGAATACATCGATCTCTACCGTCCTACGGTCGCAAAACTAGCAGGACTTTTGGTGGTTCCTGTGCGCGCCCCGGATGCTCGTGTCGATGCATCAGCCACCGTCAATACAAAACAGCCAGACGGACCTCAAATGGTGCAAGTCGAAGTCGAAGTCGACTATCGAAATGGTTTAGAGCGACACCCGAATACCAACATGATTCGTGCCACGTTCACTAGTCTCAAAGAACTCAATAATATCATGAACGCTAAAGGCGCTTATCCCTCGGAGGTAACAACTATTATTCGCTCGCAGATGGTTGAACTAAAGCTCAAGACCTTAGCGAAGACAATCACGGTCTTGGTTCCAGCTAAAGACACCGGATTAATTCTGAACGCTCGTATCCTAAATGGTACAGTGAACTATGCCCTCGTGACTTCTATACCGGGTTTGAAATATTTGGTGGTCAAGGAATGGACCAAACCCATGTATGCGGCGCTTAAAATCGCCCAGTCGATGCCAGAAGGAGCTGTGGTCATCGAAGAAGCGAAACCGACTCGTCAAAAGCACATCAGCATCTACAATGTACCGAGCAAAGCGCTTTGCGATAACTTGCGCGCAGAGGTTAGGCTTTCTGTTTCGGGTAAACCTCAGCGCAAATGGAATCCAAGGGCAATTAAATGAAGTCGCTAGCGTGTCTTTTGGTGCTCACTTTTACGCTTGTATTTCCTTTGCAATCTGCCGAAGCAAAGCGACGACGAGGACAGCGCACCCGTATCGCCAAACCGCAGCCTGCCAACTATTGTCAGATGAGTGGGGTGAATTGTGACAACGCTGAACAAGGTATTGCCGAGGCATTAGATGATTGGGCAGCACAATCAGCTGGTCAACAGCCGGCTGTGACGCACTCATCCATGACCCCTTTGGTCAAGATCGAACTCGGTAAAGAGCTTGCCAAAGCATTCCTACTTCCATCGACAGCGATCGAATCGATAAGTGGTGACCAGACGAACCTAAATTTGTCGATTGATTTGAATTACAATCCAACCAGTTCAATCCGACGACTCAACACCGTACTCAAGAAGCATTTCAGCAGATGGGCAGTTGGTGGCGAACAGATCTGCTTTGCAGGTCCTGCGCGAACCAGCGATCCTTCAAGCGGTATTTTGTACCGACAAGGTTATAAGACGGTCAATGAAGATCAAATCCTTACGGCTTTAGGCATAAACCCGTTAGCACTTTCGCCATACAATATGTTGGACGTGTGGCTGTCTGACGGAAAGGTCACCTATGAACAAGAAAAAGTGGGTGATAAGTTGTGGGCGGTATTAGAATCGAGTTTGGATTCAGGCCGTAGTGTACGACTGCAGTTGGATCCGGCACCATCCAAACGCCCCGTTGAGCTTCAACTCAAGACGGTGGAAGGGGAAACGATCACAATGAAGGTGGGTTTGGACGGAGCGCGTCAATCGGTCACTGTCCCAGAAGACGCACAATGGCGTGTGATACCTGGTAATTTCCAAGTCTCTCTTAACCGGAAATTCGAGGCGCAAGAGGCATTGCTTCAGCAAGTCGTTGCCGGCGGCAACACCGCAAAAAAAGATGGGACCATACTCCTTCGAGCACAAGACTGGGCCATACGATCAGACGATTATGAGGCGATCTACAAAGATGCCCAAGCTATTCATCTCCATCTTCACGGAAACGGTGGCGCTTGGTTCGGAATGAAAAAATTTGCTGTTGGAGCAACGATGCGCGCCTCACGCTCTCGATATGGATGCGACCTTTTAATCGAGATTATTCCCAAACTAGAACCGGTGGAACTCGGAGGCATAACGCTTGCCGAAGCCGGACAAATTACCGGTGTTACGGCGATTGATCCGGTTGAGGTTGCTGTGGATATCGGTTATCTAGAGCAACCGTATTGTGGCGGGCCGATCCGATAATGTGTAGGCTGTCTTTTAGCTTGTTAATCATGGTTGTGCCCGTATCGGCTTCGGCTGGAATCTTAGTGGTGAATACCAACCCAAAAGTTTCAGTACCTATCCAAGTCGATGGAATCGATCGCGGCGTAACCCCGCTGACTTGGCCTGGGTGTTCAAAAGGTCGTCATCAAGTGACGATCGATCACCCCGACTACAGCGCAAAGCCGATAACAGTCGTCTGTAAGGCTGCCGGTCTGACACGAGCGACCATCAATCTTAAGAGTCAGCGTTGGACACTCAAACTCAGTTCATCGCCATCCAAATTGAACGTGTTTGTCAACGAGCAGAAGGTGTGTGTCACCCCCTGCTCCCACAGTGGTAAAGGTAAACAAAATCTCAAAATCGATATGCGCTCGCCAGACAACCTTTTAGTCAGTTTGGGTATGAGTTCAACGCGTCGAATCCGCATCTCATCGGGCATAGAAAAGGCGGTGAAAATTAGCATCCCTCATGGCTTTATTGCATTGAAGCGAGCGACAGATTTAGGCCAGCTCAAAATCAACGGCACCGTCACACTTGGTGAAGAGGCAATAGCGATTCCCACTGGCCGATATCAAATCGTACTCGATTACGATTCGAAAACCCGTGATCCCAGCCGTGTTCCGTCGTGGGTTAGCCGAAAGATTTCAGTCAAGCGCAACAAACTTATTAGGATTGCACCACCTCTTTTGCGCCGAGTCAGACCCGCTTCGATTAACCTGAGCGCACCAGCGCAATGGGTCAGTGTATTTGTAGATGGTAATAGGCTGACAACAAAGCGACTGCGCCTGCGTCCTGGTCAGGTCGAATTAACGGCTAAGTTACCCAACTCATTTTATAAGGCAGATTGGCTGACCAAAACGATCAGGCTTACCGAAGGCAAAAGACATCTGATTGTACCCCCGGTTGTTCAGCGACTACCGCATGGCGCTGTTGTGTTATCTGAACAGAGTGAATACGGTACAATCAAATTAGCCGAGAGCAGCCAGTTGGATACATCAATCCAATCTCCTCTCCTATCGGCAAACAAGGACGGCGAAGTCTACCTCAAACCGGGGCAATACGAAGCACGATTGGTTGATGTGCCCGTTGCGCAAAGAGCGAGTTGGAACACCAAAAAATTTACCATCAAAGATGGTGAAACCGTCGCGATAAAGCCTCCGAATTTTGCGTTGGCGCCAGCGACGTTGATGGTCAAACTCTCACCGTCTGACGCGCAAGTTGTTGCGAACAACACAATACTCGGTCCTGTGCCCGTAGAGGGGCTTGAATTACCCGCCGTTGCGACTCGGCTTGAGTTTCGTAAGTCAGGCTACAAGCCAAAGCGAGTTCGTGCCAACCTCAAGCCGGGGAAGCCCCTGCAACTCGAGCCGATTGTGCTGCGCCGACTCGGTATGACCGATAACGTTCCCGGCGGTTTGGCGACGACTTTAATGAGCGGGGCAGTATTGGCAGCAGGTGTGGGTAGTGTCATGTATGCTGGTCAATTGCGTTCCGAATATACGGGGTTGTGGGAAACAGGCGGCAACCGAGCGCGTCAAGAAGAACTCTACGAACAACATCAATCGATTTATCCGGTGGCGATGGGCCTAATTTCGGTCGGAACACTTGGGGCAACTTGGGTGGGTTATCGCTTGTTCAAAGCACCGGCTGTAGGCATCGATGATTAGAGGAGCACTGCGTATGAAACGGTTGCTCGTTGGCTGGGTTCTACTCAACTCGTGCGGACTCGCCCCAATGCCAGGAGAGCCACGCTATTGCGGAGATAAAAAAATACAAACATCACTCGAAGAGGAGTGTGATGACGGTAATGACATCGATACCGATTCTTGCACCCACTGTCGTGTTGCTCGCTGCGGTGACGGTCACGTTCAAGCGGTTCGTGGTGAGGCGTGTGATGATGGCAATTCGGACGAGAGCGATGCCTGCACTTCGTTATGCGCCCCCCCAAGGTGTGGTGACGGAATACACAGCGAAGGCGAAAACTGTGATGATGGCAACACGAGTGACTTCGACGACTGTATTGCCGGCTGTCACCGGGCAAGTTGCGGTGATGGCTTTACACATGAAGGCGTAGAAGAGTGTGACGACGGAAACTCGGTCAATACAGATAGCTGCATAGACAACTGCCTTCAGGCGCGTTGCGGCGACGGCTTTGTTGGACCGGGTGAAGAGTGTGATGATGCCAATGAAGAGCAAACAGACGCCTGCCTCGACACCTGTGTAAATGCTCGCTGCGGTGACGGTTTTGTTGGTCCAGGGGAAGCGTGCGATGATGGAAATGATGATGAACTTGATGAGTGTACGACCGCCTGTGCATTGGCTTCGTGTGGAGACGGTCATGCTCAAGAGGGCGAGGAATGCGATGATGGCAATAACGATGAAAACGATGCGTGCTTAAACAGTTGTCTAGAAGCACGGTGTGGTGATGGTGTATTGCGTGAAGGCCTGCCGCGGGGTGCTGAAGGCTATGAAGCATGCGATGATGGGAACCTCGTCGAATCTGATGATTGTCTTCAAGATTGCGTGCGTGCTACCTGCGGTGACGGTTTTCTTCGGGTGGGTTTTGAGACTTGTGATGACGGCAACGCGATTGATTCTGATTTATGTACCAACCGTTGTCACACGGCGCGGTGCGGCGATGGTGTTCAGCGACTTGATTTAGGGCCCGATGAGGAAGGCTATGAGGCTTGCGACGACGGTAATCTCGATGAGTTTGATGCTTGCCGTGGCACCTGCGTTGAAGCTGCTTGCGGTGACGGAGTGCGTCGTGAAGACCTAGCGCCCGATGAGGCGGGCTATGAAGCCTGTGACGATGGTAACGATATTGATAGCGATGCATGTCCGAGCAATTGTCAGGATGCTCGCTGTGGTGATGGTTATGTGCGTGATCTGCGCGTCGGACAATGGCGCTACGAGGAATGCGATGACGGCAATGAAGATAATACGGATGCTTGCGTCGAGGACTGTCGCTTAGCACGCTGTGGTGATGGTCACGTTCAGGCAGGCGTTGAAGCCTGCGACGATCGGAATTACAGTAACCGCGATGCCTGCACCAACGCTTGCGAGGTTGCGCGTTGCGGCGATGGCATCGTGCGCTATGGCGGATTCGAAGATTGCGACGATGGAAATCGAGTTGAAACAGACTGGTGCCGCAACAACTGTCAGCGCGCACGCTGCGGCGATGGTGTGGTTCACCTCGGCGTTGAAGAATGCGATGACGAAAACGAAGTGCAGACCGATGCTTGTACCAATAGGTGCCGGTCAGCGAGCTGCGGTGATGGGCACATTCAAGAAGGTGTTGAGATCTGTGATGACGGCAATGTGAGTGATACCGATGCCTGTCGGGGTGATTGCTTAGCCGTAGCTCGCTGCGGTGATGGCATCATCCGGGGGGACCTTAGTCATCTGGAAGAAGGCTTTGAAAATTGCGAAGATGGTAATCAGGTCCCTGACGATGGTTGCACGGATTGCCGCGCAGGGGTTTGCGGTGATGGTCACGTCGATCCTGGAGAACCCTGCGACGATGGTAATGAGATCGAGAGCGATGCCTGCACTTCGCTGTGCCTCACTGCGAGGTGCGGTGACGGTATTCTTCGCCTTGGTCTCAATGATGATGAACCCGATTACGAGGCCTGTGATGATGGGAACGAAACCAATTACGATGCGTGCCTGAACGACTGTACGGTCGCTCGCTGTGGCGACGGCTTTCTGCGAGAAGACCTCGTTCAAGGTGAGCTTGGCTGGGAAATTTGTGATGACGGCAACCAACAAAATTTTGATGGTTGTCTTAACACATGTCAGCCACACCGGTGCGGCGATGGTATTGTGCAACAAGGCGTCGAGGTGTGCGATGACGGCAACCAAGCAAATTTTGATGGTTGTCTTAACACATGTCAGCCACACCGATGCGGCGATGGTATTGTACAAGAAGGTGTCGAGGCTTGTGACGATGGAAACAATAATCCGCAAGACGGTTGCCAACAATGTCGTCAGAGCAACTGCGGAGACGGCATTGTTCAAGGTAATGAAACCTGTGATGACGGCAACCAAAACAACAATGATGGTTGTTTAATCAATTGCATTGTTTTCAATTGCGATACGGAATTTTCGCGGCACGTAATAGGAAACTCAGTGTACTGGCGCTGCGGCGAGGGCGTCTCACTATCGACTGCTCGCGCAAGGTGTCGAAGTGCGAACTGGGAACTTGCTGAGATACCAAATTCTGAAACCAATGACGCACTAAGGGCGCTCGCAGTCAGTGGCCCTGTACAGAATACGGAGGATGACAACCGTCATCGATGGATTGGCTTGGACTATCGTGGTGGATGGCGCTGGGACACCGGTAATCCTGTGACTTGGCAGGCGAGATGGGTGCACGAAGGAGAAGCAAGACATCGCAATGCAACCGTCTTGCATACAGATGGTCGCTGGTACGGTGCCGGGGTGGGATTTAGATCTGGATTTTTCTGCCAAGAGATTTCTGAGTAGGGGTATCGCTGTTTATCGTTAGGCGGTCATTCTGCTAAAATCTAACTTTGATACCTACGGATCGACAACGCTGCTAACTCGGCCGACCCGCCCGGTCAGGGCAAGGTGGGGTGGTCGTTCCTGCCGCCACTCGCTACAATCATGGCGAGGATGAACCATGACCCGACCGACCAAGCTCAACGCCAAACGCGTCCAGCCAATCTACGACTACGTGGCGATGGGTCTAATTTCGCTCGGAACACTTGGGGGCAACTTGGGTGGGTTATCTCTTGTTCAAAGCACCGGTTGTAGACATCGATGATTAGAGGAGCATTGCGTATGAAACGGTTGCTCGTTGGCTTGGTTCTACTCAACTCGTGCGGACTCGCCCCAATGCCAGGAGAGCCACGCTATTGCGGAGATAAAAAAATACAAACATCACTCGAAGAGGAGTGTGATGACGGTAATGACATCGATACCGATTCTTGCACCCACTGTCGTGTTGCTCGCTGCGGTGACGGTCACGTTCAAGCGGGTCGTGGTGAGGCGTGTGATGATGGCAACCGAAATGATTTAGACGGCTGTCGTAATACGTGTGCGGTTGCGATCTGCGGTGATGGTGTTGTGCGAGCAGGCGAAGAGCAATGCGATGATGGCAACCGGGTGGATACCGATGTTTGTCTCAACAACTGTCAGCAGGCACGTTGTGGCGACGGGGTGGTGCGAGTCGGCGTTGAAGGGTGTGATGATGGTAATAATATTGACGACGACCGCTGCAACAACAACTGCGCAACCACAACCTGTGGCGATGGAATCATCCAGGCGAGCGCTGGCGAGGTCTGTGACGATGGCAATACCGAAGATGCCGACGCATGTACCAACGCGTGTCAGGCGGCTACATGTGGCGATGGGATTGCCCGCATGGATCTAACCGAGGACGACGACGGTTATGAAACGTGCGATGATGCGAACCTGAGCAATGCGGACGCGTGCACGAACGGTTGTCAGTTAGCGGTTTGCGGCGATGGTTATGTCCGCGCCGGACTTGAGGCTGGCGACGAGGGCTATGAAGCCTGCGATGATGGCAATACCGAGGAGACAGACGCCTGTCTGAATGCTTGTCTTTTGGCGAGCTGCGGCGACGGGTTTGCACGCCGAGACTTGCAGCCTGAACACCCTGATTACGAATACTGTGACGACGGCAACGATAACAATACGGATCAATGTTTAGCGAATTGTCGTGTCGCAAGCTGCGGTGATGGTTTTCTCCAGGCAGGAGAGGCTTGTGATGACGGCAATCAAGTCGATGCCGACGCCTGCACAAACGGTTGTCAACTTCGCGGTGTCGCCGAGATCAGCGCTGGTTTCCTTCACAGTTGCGCTCGGTTTCATTCTGGCGCCGTCAAATGCTGGGGTTATAACTATTACGCTCAACTTGGCGACGGCACTCGCACTAACCGCACAACTTCGGTCAGGGTCAGAGGGATCACCGCAGCGACCAAGATCGCTGCTGGTGCGGATTACAGCTGCGCGCTCCTTGAGTCTGGCGCCGTCCAATGCTGGGGGAGGAACAGTGTCGGTCAACTCGGCGACGGCACTCGCAGGATGAGCGGAACCCCGGTCAGCGTCAGCGGGATCACCGCAGCGACCGAGATCGCTGCTGGTCGTGATCACAGCTGCGCGCTCCTTGAGTCCGGCGTCGTCCAATGCTGGGGGGGGAACTATGAGGGTCAACTCGGCGACGGCACTAGCAGGGACCGCATCACTCCGGTCAGCGTCAGCGGGATCAGAGCAGCAACCAAGATCGCTGCTGGTAATGGTCACAGTTGCGCGCTTCTTGAGTCCGGCGCCGTCCAATGCTGGGGGGGGAACCGATCCGGTCAACTCGGCGACGGCACTCTCATGGACAGCAACACTCCGGTCAGCGTCAGCGGGATCAGAGCAGCAATCAAGATCGCTGCTGGTTATGGTCACAGTTGCGCACGGCTTCAAGACGACGACGACTTGTTTTTGGTCAAATGCTGGGGATATAATGCTTATGGTCAACTTGGCGACGGCACTAGCAGGGACCGCATCACTCCGGTCAGCGTCATTTTGATGGATGAATAGCTGCCAACGGGTGGCAGTTAAACCAAGGCGATCTCAGTCCGAGCATCTTCCCATTTTACCCAACCAAAATATAAAGAAACACAATGGCCGACCCTCGGTGGGGTGGTCGTTCGCGCCTCCGCTCGCTCCGATCACGGCGACAATGTCCGCCCTTGTCTAGCGTATCAACAGGAGTTTGAACTCGGCGATGTTGACGTCATTGGACGGTCGATCGCCTCCGCCGCGACCGGCTTGATAGGCTCGGTAGTGATCGAGATAACTCATGTTGACGCCGTCGCTTACCTGCACGGTGTAGGTCCGCCCCGCCTCGAGTATCGCCGGTACGAAACTGCTGTCACCCCAATCACTCCAGCCGCTGCGATGCGGCATCACAACAGCCCCCTCGGCAATCACCGCATTTTGCTCGTCGCGCACGGTGATCCTCTTGACGCCTGCAGTGACCCCCGTCTCGATGGAACCGGCGCCATTGCCATAGACCAACTGCAGGAGATATTTGCCGGTTTGGTTGGGTGCAACTCGCATGGTGAGCGTGTGCTCAGGGGCTCCCCACAGGCTGTAGTGACCTCGCCCATGCTCAGTCGACCACACACCACCTGAGGCAGTAAAGTCTTGCGCGTAGATACTTTGAACTCGGGTTGAGCCATCGCCCCACCAACACTGCGGTTGGCTGGGTAGCGAGGGCAGCCGAAGGCGCGCCACCACGCTGTAACAACCGGTCGTCGCCGAACGGTCACGCCAAGGCGAGCTGGCGTTGTCTGCGACCTGCCGTCCATCTTTATAAATGGCGAAGGTTGCGCCCTCTTCGCCCTCAAATCGAAGCGTGACCGAATCCCCAGTGCCCTCAAGCGTTACGGATGGGATGCGTGCACCAAAGAGGTCGCGCCAGTCCTCGGTCGCCAATCGGGTGATGGTGCCAGCAGGCAGCCGCGCACTGCCGATGCGCGCCTCGAAATTTCCGACTGTCAGCACGGCACCCTCACGGAACCATTCACTGGCGGGTAAAATCGGATCGGCGGTGCGCACGCCGCCTTCTGCGCTCAATCCAAAGACGCCCTCGACCACAGCGCCGATAAAGCCGGCGACGCTCCACAGCTGACGCGGCGAGTTGACCACCGGACCAGAGAACGCGCCATCTTCAACAAAGTTGGCGCCGCTGGCGAGCTCAAGGTTTTCCATGTTGGAGAGATTGAGCGCGGCACCGCGCACCAAACTGTCGAGACCGGCTGCAAAGATCTCGCCCTGACCGACTCGCCGTGCAGCAAGAACCGAGTAGGCGGTCACAAAAGGCCAGATGGCGCGGTTGTGATAGATGGGAACTTGTTGTTGTTGCGGCCAGATCACCGGCGGCCCGTAGTCGCCAAATGGGTAGGCCGTGAGCGCTTCGGGGTGGGTGCCCAGGTCCAGCACGGCGAGGCTCGTCGCCAGCAGGTCTTGTTGCTCGACGGGCGCAGGGTTGAGCGGATTACCGATAAAGCTGCGGTAGGTGGCGCCGTCAAAGAAGACGGCGTCGATGCGTTCGGCGAGCGCTTGCGAGCCATGTACTTCACGGGTCAACTCCTCAAGTGCTCGCAGTAGAACGAGGTGGTTGAGGTTGGTGCTGAGTGATTTGGACATGGCGATCTCAACCACATTACCGGCGGTGTAGGCGGCGTAGGTTTGTTCACGCCAGTCGAGGAAGCTGGTCTCGCCAAAGTACAGCCCGTCGCTGGGGTCGTAGGCGTACAGTCGATCCCACTCGGCGCTGTTCCGCATTGCCTCAATCGCTGCAGCGCGCAGCTCGGGGTGATCGATTTGACGCAGCACCGCCATGGCGCCGCGCGCCCATGCCACGCGATCCGTCGAGACCGGCCAGCTGCCGCCGGTGCCGGTGTCTTGAACGATCTGAAGCCCGCCGCCATCTTTGGGTCTGGATAACTTAAACAGCAGTGAGTTCGCCGCACGCTGCGGGTCCAGCCAAGCCAATCCAAGGTCCACCGCATAGGCGATGTCGCGCGTCCACACCCAGTTCCACAGGGCACCCGTTTGGTAACACGAGCAGTCGACAGGTGCGGCGAAGGCGTCGTCACGGATTTGCTCGACGGCGTTTTGGCGTGCCTCTTCGACCGCCATGGCAAAGAGCGCGTCTGTGAGCAGGACGCCAGAGCGCAAGATGGGGTCGCCTGCGCGCTCAGTGACGCTGCGTTCGTTGGGTCCCTGGTCGCGCATGGTGTGGCTGCTGGTGAGGGTGTATGTGCGCAGATCGCCCTGCTCGTTAGCATTGACGACGACCGTGTCCCCACCAAACCGCCAACGACCTTCAAGAGGTGCCGGACCGGCGTCAGGGAGCGAATTGGCGTCGGCCGAGCCGCCGCCGTCGCCTGCTCGGCCTGCATCTGTTTGACCGCCGGCACCATCGAGCGTTGACCCGTCAGGAGCGATGGTGCCCCCCGCATCGATGGGCGCGCGACGTCCGCTGTCTGCTGGAGTGAGCATCGGCGAACAGGCCATGGCAAAGAGAGCAAAGACGCTTGTGCATAAAGGTTTCATGAGATGAGTGATGCCTGAACGGCGTTGAGACGCAAGTGGTTGAGCGCGTCATCTCCTGGGCGCCTAGCGCGCGGTGAGCGTCATGTCGGTGCGAGTTTTCATGCTCACGCCGCTCATCTTCATCTCAGAGGTCATGCTGCCCTTCATGCTACTGAGCATGCCCTTGGTGACCAAAAAGACTGCCTCAAAGTCACCGTTGATCGACATCTCTGGGGCACCGCCCATCGCACCCATGCCACCCATGTCACCCATACCACCCATATCGCCCATGCCCATGGCACTTAGATCCATCCCCATACCTCCGCCGCCGCCCATGTCCATCTTCATCTGGCCCATGGAGTTACCGGCTGCGGCGCCACCTTTGCCGGTGCTAATGGTGGTCTTGAGCGTTGCCGATTGAGCGTTGACGGTTGGCGTGGTGGTGGTGATCTTCATGTTGGCGACGTCCATGCTGAACCGATGCCCTGCGGCGACGTTTCCTTCCGGGAGTTTGAGCATCTCAAGGAATTTAGTCGGTAGAATATCGACTTTTTGCGCGTCCTGCTTGACGGCGACCTTCTTCTTCTTCGCTGCGGGTTGCTTGACCTTCTCGATGCTGTAACCGGCGCTCAGTTGTCCCGTTTTCGGGTCGAAAGAGGCATGCAGCGTCATCTTCTCACCGCCCGCTTGAGCGCTGCCCGAGGCACCGTTTGGACCGACCTTCGCTGAGACCAATAGGTTCTCACCTTTCTCCGAGACGACCATGTAGATGATCTCTTTGAACTTGAAGTTTCCTTTGCGGTCGATCTCAACCAGATTCTTGAGCGCGCCTTTGGGCAGGTCGGATAAGGCACCGACGACGCGTCCCTTATCGTCAACGACCTTAAAGCGTTCAATGACCAGCGCACCCTCAGCTGTGCCATCTCCACGCACCCGATCCACCTGCAGCGCAAAGGTTGAGGTATTGGTGAGCTTGGTTTTGACGCCCATACCCATCGCTGAGATGTCGATATGATCGACGGACTTCGCTTCAAAACGTACGGTCGACCCGGCCTTCCACGTGTAGGCAAGCTCAGCGGCTGTCGCGGTCTGAGCGAAGGTCAGGAGGATAAGGGCAGAGCGGAACGGCGAGACGAATAAGCGCATGGTAGGCCTTTCATGAGTCGCTGCAGCGTGACTTAGGACGAGCGTTCTGTGAACCGTATTCACGAATAGGTTGTAGAATCACTCGTTGTCCCTGCCTGTTTGGTCGGCAGTGGGTCGACGAGGTTCGATTCATGCTTGCGGCGCTCTTGAGCCGCCGACTGACGTGCCGTGTTGAGGCGTCGTTGGAGTTCAAAAGGTGCCGATGTGTGGGGGAACGAACTGATACGACGAAAGCCACGACCCGGCAGCTGAGTGGTAGGAGCCGCCACCAGCGATTTACAAATTTCGGTGTAGCGTCATGGCTTACTGTGTTTTGATCATCATGTGGTTGCGGCGGTGGGTCTTTGTGGGCTGGTTTCGAATGCAGGGCATCGGCGAATCTGACGACGCCGAGTCTTGGGTTCGGTCGATAACCAACACGTTTGAGCCTTTTGGATCGCTCCAGGGCTTGTCGAAGACCTGATGTCCAGTTTATGGTCACAGCCCGTGTGCTTCAGACGGTTGGCTTAGAGAGTCGGGGTCATCGTGCGTTTCAGGTCGATTGTAACTCTTTTGGTCGCGATGGCGCTGTGCTTGACCTCGGCTGATATCGCCCTTGCTCATGCTCCAAGCGCAATGGGGACCAGCCATTATCTCCTCGTGGCTAAGCGGAAAAAGCTTAAAAAACGAAAGAAGCGTAGGAAAAAGCGAGCGCGGAAAAAGCGCAGAAAAAAGAAGAAGAGAGCGACTAAGCGCCGCTCGAAATCAAAGCGCAAATCAAAGAAGAAGGACGCCAAACCACAAAGCGAGGTGAAGCCCGTAGAGACAAAGCCTAGTCAAGAGTCCGAGTCAGGTTCTGAGGTCAAAGCCGTCGATCAAGCGGTCGCGCCACCGTCGCCAGAACAACCTGCTGAACAGATCGGTTCAACTGAGGTGAAACCAGCCAGCGCAGCAGCTTCGACGGCGGCTCGTGCAGGTACAGAAGTTGGTAGTCCGCAGACCGCTCGATCTGGACGATCAGATTGGATCACCTACTCAGGACTTGGGTTAGCGATCACAGGCTTGGGCACAGCCGTCATGGGGTGGAGTATGATCGATGCTGCCAATGAAAACCGCCAATCCCTAGGTACTCAAGCGGTATGGAGCGACACGCAGCGTAGCGAGTTTGCCCAAAGCGGAGCCGATCACGCCTTAGGGACGCAACTTAATGCAGCGGGCTATGCCCTTGGTTTGCTTGGCACGGGTATCGTGCTCGGAGCCTGGTTACCATGAACCGTTTTCGATGGACGCTCCTCGTCTTGATGAGCTGCAGCGCGCCCTTAGCGCCGGTAATTCCTCCGTGTTCCAGTGATACCGATTGTACCACTGAGGTGCTGGGCGATGACTATGAGCGCTTTGTCTGTCGAGGCGGACTCTGCCAGCCAGCGGCTCGTCCGGACGCTCCGGATACGGGCATCATCGCGGATACAGGTGTCGGTGTCGATGCAGGATCTAATTCGGACACGGGTGGGGCGCTCGACGTTGGCGTTTCTTCTGACGCGGCGGGCTTTGAAGATGCTGGTGAGCAGGACGCTGATGTTCAGCTACCCGCCTTTTGCGGCAACGGCCGAGTCGAGGAAGGCGAGGAATGTGACGACAGCAATCGTATCGACACCGATCAGTGTACCAACTCATGTACAGAGGCGGTCTGCGGCGACGGCATTTTGCAGATCGGTGAAGAGGAATGTGATGATGGCAATCAGGATGATACCGATGCCTGCCTCAGTGGCTGCGAAACGGCACGCTGTGGTGACGATTATGTCTGGAATGGGGTAGAAACCTGTGACGACGGCAACCGCGTTCGAAGTGACGCGTGCACCAATGCTTGTGAAGAAGCAGTCTGTGGTGATGGTATCCGCCGTACGGATATCGCCGAAGGTCAACCCGATTACGAAGCCTGCGATGATGGTGACCAAGACGATGACAACGAGTGCAGTAACACCTGTATCGCTAGTCCGTCGTATTGCGGTGATGGCGTTCAGGACGAAGGAGAGGCTTGCGACGATGGTAATGAGGTTCAAATCGATGCCTGTACGAATTCGTGCGAAGTCGCTCGCTGTGGTGACGGCATTCGACGTGGCGATGTAGAATTTGGGCAGGAGGGATACGAGAGTTGTGATGATGGTAATCAGGCGCAAACCGACAACTGTCTCAACAATTGTGTCGCAGCGCGCTGTGGGGACAGTCACCTTCTAGATGGCGTGGAGGCATGTGATGATGGGAACAATAACGATCGCGATGCGTGCACCAACGCCTGCCAGGATGCGCGCTGCGGCGACGGCATGACGCGACAAGATATCGCTCGGGGTGACCAAGGATTTGAGGAATGTGATGACGGTAATGAGGTGGATACCGACGCCTGTTTGAGGAGTTGTCAAACGGCACGCTGCGGTGACCAGCAGGTCTGGAATGGTGTTGAAAGCTGCGACGATGGTAACGACGTTCAAAGTGATGCGTGCACGAATGCATGCGAACAAGCAGCCTGTGGTGATGGCATTTTACGGACCGATATTGCTCAAGGGCAACCCGATTACGAAGCCTGCGATGACGGTGATGAAGACGATAACGACGCCTGCACGAACAATTGCGTTGTTCGACAGTCACGTTGTGGTGATGGCGTTCGCGATCAGGGCGAAGCTTGTGATGATGGCAATGAGATTCAAACCGACGCGTGCACGAATTCTTGCGAATTAGCTCGCTGCGGCGACGGTGTTCGTCGCGGTGATGTGCAGGTTGGTCAGCAGGGCTACGAGAGCTGTGACGATGGCAATCAGGTGCAAACCGACGACTGCCTCAGCAATTGTACTGTGGCGCGTTGCGGGGATAGCCACCTTCGAGACGGCGTGGAAGCATGTGACGACGGCGATAACGATGATCGCGATGCATGCACGAATTCGTGCCAAAACGCCCGTTGCGGTGACGGCATGACGCGCCAAGATATCGCTCGGGGTGAGCAAGGATTCGAGGAGTGCGATGATGGGAATCAAGTCGATACCGACCCGTGCTTAAATACCTGTCAAACGGCGCGCTGCGGTGATGGTATCATCTGGGCTGGACAAGAGACCTGCGATGATCGCGATCTCGATGATTACGATGAATGTCGAAATCACTGCCAGTTAGCAGTGTGCGGTGATGCCATAGTTCGTCGTGATCTGAACCCCGGCCAAGACGGTTATGAGTTCTGCGACGATGGTAATCGCGAAGCCGGTGACGACTGCACCAACACCTGCACCACGGCGCGCTGCGGTGATGGTGTTGTGCGCGTTGGCTCGGAAATTTGTGATGACGGCAACCAAAACAACGGTGATGCCTGCCTCAATAATTGCGTGACTGCACGGTGTGGCGATGGCGCTATTCAAGTGGGTGTCGAGGCGTGTGACGATGGCAACCGAAATGATTTAGACGGCTGTCGCAATACGTGTGCGGTGGCGATCTGCGGTGATGGGGTTGTGCGAGCAGGCGAAGAGCAATGCGATGATGGCAACCGTGTGGATACGGACGTTTGTCTCAACAACTGTCAGCAGGCACGTTGTGGCGACGGGGTGGTGCGAGTCGGCGTTGAAGGATGTGATGATGGCGATAACAATGCGCGCAATGCCTGCACAAATGCCTGTCAAACAGCGCGCTGCGGTGACGGCGTAGTACGCAACGATATTGCTGAAGGGCAACCCAACTACGAGGAATGTGATGATGGCGACGAAGACAACACCAACGATTGCAGCAACAGCTGTCGTTCCCAGGTGCAGCGCTGCGGTGATGGTGTTGTTCAAGCAGGTGAAGGATGTGATGACGGAAACCAGGTCCAAACAGATGCCTGCTTGAATAATTGCACGGTGGCGCGCTGTGGTGATGGCGTACTACTAGAAGGCGCTGAGGAATGCGACGATGGCAACGAGGACAACACCGATGCATGCACCAATAGCTGTGTGGCGGCACGCTGTGGTGACGGCGTTGTTCAAGCAGGTGAAGGATGTGATGACGGAAACCCCGATCAAAGTGATGCGTGCTTGAATAACTGTACGATGGCTAGTTGCGGTGATGGCGTAGTGCGCCAAGACCTGCAGGACGGACAGGCTGGGTATGAAGCATGCGATGACGGCAACGGAATTAATACCGACGGTTGTCGCACGAATTGCCAAGCGGCGCGATGCAGTGATGGATTTGTCCAAGATGGCGCCGAAGAATGTGATGATGGGAACTCCACGCCCACTGACTCGTGCACCAACGACTGTCAGGTTGCTCGTTGCGGTGATGGTATTCGGCGGTTTGACTTGCCTGATGGGGAGGCGGGATACGAAGCCTGTGATGACGGCAACGAGGTGCAAACCGACGCGTGCCTGAGTGATTGCAGAGCCGCGCGCTGTGGTGATGGCATTGTCTGGAGCGGTGTCGAAGGCTGCGATGACGGCAACCAAGTCGACGACGATGGCTGTCGAAACAATTGCCAAACCAACTAGAAACCCCGTGTTTTCGCTGGGAAACGGCTCTGATTTTAGAACGCCAGCGTTTGTTCACAAGGCCAATGAAGGATGTTTGTTATTTATCGTTTTAGCCTGTGCTTAACCGGGTTCGTTTTAGGCACCTCTTGTTCAGCGCTAACAGCAAACCCAGACTCCTCGGGCACGCAGCAACGTGATGCAGGCGCCGCGCGCGATGCTTGCACGAGCGATGCTGGCACGAGCGATGCTGGCACGAGCGATGCTGGCACGAGCGATGCTGGCACGAGCGATGCTGGGCTGGTGGGAGACGCAGGTGTGGGTGCAGCCGATGCGGGTCACAGCGATCCTAGGTGTCGCAATCACGCGGGTTGTGCGGCCGACGAGGTGTGTCGACAACCATCCTGTGACAGCGACACAGACTGCCGCGACGGTGAGGTTTGTAGTTTGGAGGGGGCGTGCGTTAGCGCCTCTTGCAATGAACGTGTCTGCGAGGGCCAATGCGCTTCAGCCTTTGGGCGGCAACGAGAGTGGGCGATTACCATCGCCGGAGCGAACGTACCCGGGAGTGCTAATTATTATGAAGCGGAAAGAGAGCCTGGGTGGGGGGCTCGGTGGACGCGGCGTTCTTATGATCGGGACTCACCGCCGGACACCTATGTCATCGTCACTATCGATGGACAGACCTGCGTGACTGACATTGCGGCCGATAACCATTCACCCGCTTGGGAAAAAACGTGTTCATTTACCATCTTTGATGACTCGACTTGGAGTATTTGGATGGCCGATGCTGACGGGGGTGAAATTGATGCAAACGGACCTGTTGAAGACGGAGATAGAACCATTCCCAACATGGATTGGCCGATCTATTTTCTAGAAGAAACGCCTCTACCCTTTGAGTTGTTACGCGGGGTGACTGATCAACCCTTATCACCACAAAGCCCAGCACACGCGATCGTCGAAACCGATGCGCGAGAAGACCAATGCGTACAAAGTCATTTATCCGTTTATCTGGATTGGCTAACTGATCAACTTTCGGCTGACTGCGGAGCCCCAGAGCCCCATGATGGTTCATTCACCGGTACCCAGCCATTGCTTCACCTCAATTTTTATCCAAAGAATTGATCACACGCTGTTAGTTTCGATCGATGATAGCGATGACATCGCTTGATTGACCGCCGCAAAGCCAAGACCGCTATATTTTTTTCGAATCAAATGGCAGTGGGTGTCCTCTGAGAGAGGCTGGTCAGATCAGCATCGATGAGTGGTTGCCGGTTAATTAGCAGCCGGTCGAACCAGAAAAGTGCCAAAGGATTAACTATGCGTTTATCAAAGTTGTCTGCTGTTTGTTGGGTCATGGTCAGTCTGATGACCATGTCGTGTTCCCAATGGCTCGGTGACGAGCCATCGCCTGCGCAATGCGGTAATGGCGTCGTTGAAGGCGCTGAACTCTGTGATGATAAAAATTCGGTCGATACCGATCAATGCACCAATTCTTGTGCCGTGGCTCGCTGCGGTGACGGCATCGTGCGTTCGGATTTAGCTGAGGGTGACGAGGGCTATGAAGCTTGCGACGATGCAAACGCCATTGATACCGATGGTTGCACGGCGCAGTGCGTCGTTGCTCGATGCGGTGATGGTCTGTTGCGCACGGACGTCGAGGTCGAGGATGCGGCCTATGAGCATTGCGATGATGGCAACACGATTGAAACGGATGGCTGCACCAATGCGTGTCAGATTGCCCGTTGCGGTGATGGCTTTGTGCGGACGGATCAACGCGAGGGAGATCCTGACTACGAGTATTGCGATGACGGTAACGTCGATCCTACCGATGCATGTACCGAGAAATGTGTGCCGGCGTTATGCGGCGATGGCCGAACGCATGCCGGGGTTGAGGAATGCGATGACGGCAATTTAGACGACACCGATGACTGTCGGCTTAATTGCGAGACGGCGCGCTGCGGCGATGGGATTACGCGCCGAGATCGCGAAGAAGGTGTGGAGGGTTACGAAGCCTGCGACGACGGCAATGCGATTGATACCGACAGTTGCCGCAACAGTTGTATGGCGGCGCGCTGTGGCGATGGCGTTCTCGGTCCGGGCGAAGGCTGCGATGATGGCAACGAGGAGCCACTCGATGCCTGCCACGACTGTCGTTTGACCTCTTGCGGTGACGGCATCACGCAAAGCGGAGAAGCCTGTGATGATGGCAACCGAAACGAAACCGACAGTTGTTTGTCCACCTGCGCGCTTGCGGCCTGCGGTGACGGCTATACACGGCGCGATGTGAATCCGGGCGAGGCCGATTTTGAAGCCTGTGATGATGGCAATGGGGTCAATGAGGATGCTTGTACTAATTCGTGCGCATCGGCGCGTTGCGGCGATGGTATCACCGCATTTGGTGAAGCCTGCGATGACGGGAACAGGGTCAATGAAGACGCCTGCTCGAACCGTTGCGAGCGTGCTCGCTGCGGTGATGGCATTACCCGTTTAGATCTGGCGCAAGAGCATCCGCAACATGAGACCTGTGATGATGGAAACCGGATCAACGAAGATACCTGCACCAATGGTTGCCGTGAAGCTCGCTGCGGCGATGGCATTGTTCAGATCGGAGTGGAACAATGCGATGACGGTAACCTCGACGATACGGACGGTTGCACCACGACCTGCCGAAATGCTCGTTGTGGAGATGGTCAAGTGCAGCCTGGAGAGCGTTGCGATGATGGCAACGACAACAACAATGATGCTTGCACGAATACGTGTCAGGTGGCGCGCTGTGGCGATGGCTATGCGCAAACCGACGTTGAAGCGTGTGACGACGGCAACCAGGTCACCGAGGATGCCTGCACCAATAATTGTGCGGTCGCACGCTGCGGCGATGGGATTCGTCGTTTGGATCGTGCTGAAGGTGAATCTGGCTTTGAAGGCTGCGACGACGGAAACCAAGTTCAAACGGATACCTGCAGCAATAACTGTCAAATAGCTCGTTGCGGGGATGGGCATCAAGGCCCTGGTGAAGGGTGTGACGATGGTAACAACGACAATGGTGACGGCTGCAGCGACACCTGTCAGACGGCCCGCTGCGGTGACGGTCACGTGCAAGAGGGTGAAGAAGAATGCGATGACGGTAATCAAAACACCCAAGATGCGTGCACTAACGCGTGCACCACAGCGCGTTGCGGTGACGGCATTCAGCGTCAGGATATTGAGGCAGGAGCTGTAGGCTTTGAGGCCTGCGACGACGGCAACGCGGTCCAAACGGACAGCTGCATCAATACCTGCCAAAGTGCTCGCTGCGGCGATGGGCATCAAGGTCCAGGCGAAGGCTGCGATGACGGCAACGATAGCAATGCGGACCAGTGCACCAACGGCTGTCAACCGGCGCGTTGTGGTGATGGGCACGTCCAACAAGGCGAAGAACAATGCGACGACGGTAACCAAAACAGTCAAGACGTCTGCACCAACGTATGCACCACTGCGCGCTGCGGCGATGGGATCGTCCGGTTGGGTTTGGTCGCAGGTCAAGAAGGCTTTGAGGAATGCGATGACGCAAATGAGGTGAACACGGATGCGTGCCTGAACACCTGTCGCGTTTCACGATGCGGGGATGGTGTGATCTGGGCGCGCCGAGAAGCCTGTGATGATGGCAACGATATCGCCCACGACGAATGCACCAACTTATGCACACGAGCCCAATGTGGTGATGGGATACGGCGGCAAGATATCCAAGATGGAGAGGCGGGTTATGAGGCATGCGATGATGGCAACCGTCAGGACAACGATGCGTGTTTGAACACTTGTATCACTGCGCGCTGCGGTGACAGTGTTCGGCGTCGGGACCTTGTTGATGGACAAGATGGCTATGAATCCTGTGATGATGGTAACCGCCAAAACAACGATGCCTGTCTCAATACCTGCCTAACCGCACGATGCGGTGATGGTGTGGTGCGAAATGAGGGCGATGATCCTGAAGCATGTGACGACGGCAATCGCGTGACCACCGATGCGTGCACCAATTTATGCCAGCCGGCGCAATGTGGCGATGGCATTCGACGGTTAGACATTAACGAGGGTGAGGAAGAGTTCGAAGCTTGCGATGATGGCAACAACATCGAAGACGCGTGTACCGAAAACTGCACGCGAGCACGCTGCGGCGATGGCTATCGGCGCACAGATTTGCAGCCAGGAGATGAAGGTTATGAATTCTGTGATGAGGGCGACGTGGCGGAGGATGAGGGTGGCTACCGCTGCACAACTGAATGTACAGCAACCCGTTGCGGTGATGGCATACGCAACACCATTCGAGAAAACATTGGCGAACAACAGGTCGATGGGGGTTCGGGGGATACATCCGATGGTGGTAGCCGCTACCGATGGCGTACCGAAGAATGCGACGACGGCAACGACGACAACGACGACGACTGCAGCAACACCTGTCGAAGCAACCGCCAAGACGCTGGCCCCAATCGAGACGGTGGACCCAACGACGACAGCGGCAACACCGACAGACAAGACAGCGGCCAAGCGATCCCCACCCCCAACAACAACGACGGTGGCGACAACAACGACGACGAATGCAACGACAGCAACGACGGCGGTAACACCGTCGACGGCAGGAGTTGTCCTCCGGCACGCTGCGACGGCGGGAGCTGCCCTAACGACGCCGGTACTTCAGATACGGGCTCATCCTGCGGTAATGGAGTCGTTGATGAGGGCGAACAATGCGATGACGGTAATGAGATTAGCAGCGATGGATGCAGTTCGGGGTGTGAAACTGAGACCCCGCGCTGGGTTGAGATCGAGGGTCGTGACGTACGAGTGATCGTCGGTAGGTGCAGCGGTCAATCGACCATTGAGGTGACATGTCAAGCCGGTCCGGTGGACGGTAATGGCGCTACGGTGGGAGATGAGTTGGCGGTTGGCTCGGCTCGAGATGTCGAACTCAAAGGAAGCGACGCCGAGTCTGGTTTTCTTCAAGGATTTTCATCCAGTGTAGTAAGCCCCACAGTCATGGAAATCACTGGAGCGACAGGCTGTGGTCAAGATCGGCTTGAAGTCCGTGAAGCGACCATTTGGGAGTGTCGGTACTAGATGGATTTTGCCGCGTAGATAAGGTGAGCGGCTAACCACTACATGCTGCTTCACCGGTGTGGTTCATCGGTTTGCGATGGCGATGGAGTATGGCGAGCGATCGAATCGACGTGAACTGGTGGCTTCGCTGATTTCAGGTCACTGGTCTGCTCTCGGTCCATGTGACTAAGGCAGTTCGCTCGACAAATCTCGACCTTGCGGGCAATTTGCTGCCTCGATGGAGGCGACGATGAGCGAAGACTACCCCCGTGATCTGGTGGGCTACGGCGCAACGCCGCCGCACCCTCTTTGGCCGGGCGATGCACGCATTGCCGTGCAATTTGTCATCAACTACGAAGAGGGTGGTGAGAACTGCGTTTTGCATGGCGATGCTGCCAGCGAAGCGTTTTTGTCGGACATCGTCGGGGCCGAGCCTTGGCCCGGGCAGCGCCACCTGAGCATGGAGTCCATGTACGAATACGGCAGTCGGTCCGGCGCTTGGCGTCTGCTTCGTACTTTTCAAGAGCGCCAGATGACCGCCACCTGCTTTTGTGTCGGCATGGCGCTTGAGCGTCACCCCGAGCCCGTGCGCGCCATGCGCGACGCCGGTTTTGAGATCGCTAGCCACGGCTATCGCTGGATCGATTATCGGCACGTGGACGAAGCCACCGAGCGCCAACATATTGCTCAATCCGTCGCCGCCCACGAGCGCCTGCTCGGTGAGCGGCCCTTTGGGTTTTATCAAGGTCGCACCGGCGACAACAGCCGGCGCCTTTGCGTCGAAGAGGGCGGTTTTGTGTACGACGCCGACAGCTACGCCGATGACCTGCCGTATTATGATCGCAGCTTTGAGCCGCCGCACTTGGTGGTCCCGTACACCCTTGAATGCAACGACATGCGCTTCGCCATGTCCCAAGGTTTTAACACGTCTGAGCAGTTCTTCACCTACATGAAAGACAGCTTTGATGTGCTCTACGCCGAGGGCGCAACCCAACCCAAAATGATGTCAGTCGGTCTGCATTGCCGGCTCTCAGGTCGCCCCGGTAAAGCCGCAGCTTTAGCACGCTTTCTCGACTATATTCAGGGTCATGATGCGGTGTGGGTCTGTCGCCGTATCGACGTGGCGCGCCATTGGCTCGCGCATCACCCGCCTACAGACGGTTAAGTAAATGCGCGAGACGCTCGCTCGCTTCTTGGTGCGCGTCTTTGTAGTCTTCGCTCGCCACAATGCTTGCATGAAAGTTCCCGGCTTCACCGATCCACCGCCCGCGTAGCATCATCTGATCGATGGCGGCGGTAGCGTTGGTCATCACCAAGGTCCGGACAGGCTCGGGTGAGGGCCAGGTCGCCGGGTGGTCAAAATCCCAGACCACCAAGTTCGCTAAATATCCTGGCGCGATCTGACCGACCTTTAATCCGGGATGCAGTGCCCCCGGTGCCGAGGTGATCCAATCAAAGAGCCGATCCATTTGGCGCGCTGGCGCCGTGCGATCATAGACCGCTACGCGTGCCGCGTTGAGCGCTCGTGCTGAATCAAGCCGACCGGACGCCAGATACGTGTCTAAGGCAGGTGACCAGGCCATACCCGCACCCGGTCCACCGGCAATCAATCGCAATTCTTGTTGCAGGTTCATGGTGTCGTTGCAGGCGCCGCAATCGGTACCCACCACCACATCGATGGACCGCTCAAGCCATGCGTCAATCGGGGCTGGATAGCTAAACTGTGCCTGGGCATAGGGGCAATGCCCCAAGAACTCGCGCCCCGGGGTCAAACGATCGATGTCGTCACCGCTGACAAAGAGTCCGTGCACCATCAAAAACGCGGTCGGCCCACCTAAAACGCCGAGCCGGTCGAGACGCTCCACCGGAGAGCACCCGTGCTCTTCAAAACTGCGCTCACTCTCCTCGAGGGATTGAGCGAGGTGCGCATGAATCGGTAGCTGATGCTTGATGCGCAAGTCGCCGACTTGGCGCCAAAGGCCATCGCTGACGGTGTCGGTGGCATGGCAACCGTAGGCGGCGGTAATGCCCAACTCAGCCCAGGCGGCTGAGGTCGCCAGCGTTTCTGTCGCTTCAAGTTGGGCCTCAAGCTGATTGACGCCTGGACCTGCACGGTCCTGCAGGGTGGGTGCGACCACCGCGGTCAAACCCACATCAGCGATACCCTGTGCAACATCCAAAGCGTGATAATAATGATCCCAGACCGTGCCCACGCCACCGAGCAGCGACTCGTACGCGCCCATGCGCGAGAAGGCTTTGGCATCGCCGGCGTCCATGCGGCTTTCCACTGCATAATAAAATTCTTCCACCACATTACCGCGCATGCGGTCGATTTGTCCCATGCCGCGAAACGAACTCAGCGCCAGATGGGTGTGCGCATTCACGAGCGCCGCAGTGACCACGCGATCGCCAAGGTGATGCACGTCTGGTTCCAGCTTGTCGTCAAAGGGATCGGCTTGGGTTTGGACAGCCACAAGACGATCGCCGCGCACCTCGATACACGCTGGCTGTACACGAACGCCACCTTCTGATTTGGGCAAGACCACGCGGCGGCTGTAGATCTTCATCGTTGACCACCGTTCACCCATTCAAGAGCCATCCAAAACGAGGCTGCTCCGAAAGAAAAGATGCTTCGCACAGACTCGCCTCCTGCTTCTTCATCGCCGGCGCCGACCTAGCCGGTCAAGGCGACGCGGTTCTAAAGGCTAAAATTCGAAGCAAGTGGGGTGGGCGTCGAGGCGCATTTTCTTTAGCGTGGCGCCGACTTTAGAGAAAGCACAGCCATGAATCGATTCACTTTGACCGTCACGCTGATCGCTGTGAGCGCATGCACTGCGCCGCAAGCACCTGACCAAGAGGCTGCCTCCAAAACCGCAGCGGACGTCCAGAAGGGGTACACGGGACATGGCGAGGGATCCATCGCACCTGATGTGCTTGCGCGCTATGCGCCACCCAAAGTCCCCGCCGCCGAGTTAGCAAAAATCCAAGCCTATTTGGATATCCGGTCGCCCTCAAGTGGTACGGTCAGTGATGACGGTCAAACCCTCTACATGAGCTGGTCGGTGACGGGCACGCGCCAGATCTGGCGTCTGGACAAGACGCAAGGGTTTCCAGTCCAACTCACGGGCGGACAAGATGCGACGTCTTTGCGCGGGGTGCTGCCTCATGGGCAAGGCTTGGTGGTCTCTCGAGATCGATCGGGTAGTGAATATTATGGGCTCTACCTACAAGATGTCCAAGGCGGTGCGCTGCGACCGATCCGAGTCGAGAAGAAGGTCAAAACCAACCTTCAGTGGATCGATGATGATGGCAAAACCTTGTATTATACAGCCAATAAAACGAAGCCGGCAGATTACCACGTCTATCGTTACCACCTCGCCGAAGACCGCCATGAGCTCATCCTCGAAGAGCCGGGCTATTGGTTTATTGCTGACAAGCACGACGACAATTTGTTGATGGTTAAAGCCAAAGGGAATACGTCTCGTGCGGTGTATCTTTACGACGGCGCAACACGGAAACTCAGCGCGCTCTTTGGTCAAGATGAAGAGGAGCAATACAGCGTCGCCTTTAACCACGAAGGCGACATCCTGACCCTGACCAACAAATTCGATGATTACAAACGACTATACCTCTATAAAGGTGGCAAATTCCAACCGGTCACCGAGGCGAAGCCCTACGACATCGCGTCGTTCTTTACCGACCGCCAAAAGACACGGATTCACCTTCGGCTGGTTAAAGAAGGACGCTTCTCGTTTGCCTTTCTGGATCGTCACGGAAAGCCCTTGGACGGCCCTCAGTTTAAGGGCGCAACGCATACGCTCCTGGGAGGCTTGAGCCCAAATGGGCGGTATATGACCTTAGGGGTGACTTTTCACGACCGCCCGCGCAGCAGCTACGTCTTTGATTGGCAGACCCAAACCTTGGCGCCATGGACGCTGCCTTCATCTCCTGAGGTGGATACGCGAGGCTTTACGCGTGATGAACGCATCCACTACCCGGCGGAGGATGGCACCCCGATTCCGATGTTCGTCAAGCGCTCCAAAGCGTGCCAAGACAAAGTCTGTCCGGTCATCATCCGTTTTCACGGTGGACCTGAGAGTGCCTCGTACCCTGGCTTTAGCCCCTACGACGAGCTGTTCATTCAAGCCGGCTTTGTCATCGCCAAACCCAACGTTCGAGGCAGCACCAACCTAGGTAAAGCCTGGCTTCATGCCGACAACCGCGCCAAGCGGCTTGAGGTGATCAGTGATATTCGTGATGCCGCTCGCTACGTCAAAAAGGCGTGGGCGAAAGATGGCGTGGAACCCAAAGTGGGGATCGCCGGCGGCAGCTACGGTGGCTACTCGGCGCTGATCGGCATGACCCTCTTTGCTGGTACCTACGACGCCGGCATGGCGAACGTCGGCATGAGCAATCTGGTCACCTTCTTAGAAAACACAGCACCCTACCGCCGTAAACTCAGGGAGTCTGAGTACGGCTACCTCGATAAGGACCTTGAGGCGCTTAAAAAGCTGTCACCCATCACCTACATTGACCAACTCAAAGACCCTTTGTTGTTGTTTCATGGCGCCAACGACCCTCGTGTTCCAGCCGGTGAGTCTGTGCAAATCGCTCGTCTCTTAGAAGCAAAGAAGATTCCCGTTGAGATGGTCCTATTTGCTGACGAAGGGCACGGTGTGCGTAAGCGTAAGAACCGAGCAATTAGCCTAGCGACGACGCTTGAGTTCTTCACCAAACACCTCAAGCCCTAGTTCATTGAGAAGGGAGGTCTCAAAGCGTTTGGTTTCGGTTGTTGGGCAGTCGGTCGATGCCTTATTGATAATTGGTTCTCATTACGAGTAAAATTCGCTAGGTGTGCCGCCGTCTCAA
The DNA here is from genome assembly GCA_902574205.1 of uncultured Candidatus Hydrogenedens sp. Lineage (GTDB taxonomy): Bacteria > Myxococcota > UBA4151 > UBA4151 > UBA4151 > CACGMS01. Next base: position 54,231 of record CACGMS010000001.1, read on the forward strand.
CGTTGGGCGTTACCTAGGAGTTACTCATGCTCGCGACTCTTCCTCGCAAACGGTCGGTTCTAAGAACTTGGTCAATGGCAGCTCTGGTCTGCGCCTTCGCTGTCTTTGGCTGCGCCCCTGCCGAGGCTGATCTGCCTTGCGGTGGTCATGGCGATATGCACGGTGACCATTGCCACTGCGATAGTGGCTACACGCTTTCTGACGATGGTCAGACGTGTGTCGTGGCGCCAGCTGACAATGGCGGCGATCAAGGCGGAGCGTTCAGTTTCATTCCGCGGAACCCAAGGGCAGCGACAGGCGATGCACAAGACGGTACGCAGGTCTGGCTCCTTGAGGCGGTCGATGGGGACACGGTGTTGGAGATGTCGATCTACGAAGCCTACGGCGGACCGACCTCGCCGACTCAGATTGAGATGACCGAGGCTGAGACCAGTTACTCGACCTGCGGTACCTGTTTGGTTCTAAGAACGGGCTGTATTGCGCACAACGGACACTACGATTGCAGACGCGCCTTCATGCCACGCGCCGAAGGAACGATCTTCCTTGACGAGCTCGGAGCGAGTCCTGGAGGCAGTATTTCTGGAGAGATGGTCGATCTCGTCTTTCAAGAGGTTCTGATTAGCGACCGAGGCCGAACCAATGTGGTCACCGATGGCACGGTTCTCGACTTTGATCCTTGGGAGTTTGATCTTCGACTCGGGTCTCTTGGCAATGGCGGCGGTGGTGGCGCACAAGAGGAGTGCAGCGGTCACGGGCGTTTGCACGGTGATCACTGCGATTGTGACCCCGGTTATCGCCCCGACCCTCAAAACGCTATGGCTTGCATTCCTATTTGATGCGGGTGTGAACGCCCATCCAAACGATTGGGGATGCACGTGGGTTGCTTGGATTGGTTGATCATCGGCGGCGGGATTCACGGTGTGCATCTTGCCGCACGACTGCTCGGTGAGGCGGGCGTCGAAGCCGACAGGGTGCGCATTATTGATCCGGGTCAGCAACTGCTTGAGCGCTGGCGTCACTGCACCGAAACGACCGGTATGACGCATTTACGCTCACCCTCTGTGCACCACCTTGATCTCAACCCGTGGTCGCTACAACTCAGAGCAGGGCAGCAGGGCGATCGCGACTCTGGCATTTTTGCCGCGCCCAATGATCGCCCAGCTTTGGACTTCTTTAACGACCACTGTGATGAGGTCATCGAGATCTTTGGACTTGCTGAACTCCACGTTCGGGCTCGCGCCTTGGCGTGTACGATCGAAGGCGAGCGTGTGCATGTTGAGCTTTCGAATGGCGCACAGTTGACCTCACAGAAGGTGGTGCTCGCGCTTGGTTCAAGCGATCAACCCGAATGGCCCGCGTGGGCGCCGAGAAACCAAGCGCGTATTCATCATGTCTTCAGCGAGGGCTTTGATGGCTGGCCGCAAGACCCTGAGTCGGTCGGCGTGGTCGGTGGTGGCATTTCTGCCGCTCAAGTGGCGCTGCGGTTACTCGATGAAGGGCATCAGGTTCATATGGTGGCTCGCCATGCCCTTCGTGAACATCAATTCGACAGCGATAAAGGCTGGCTTGGTCCAAAATACATGACCGGCTTTAGCGCCGAAAAAGACGTTAATCGCCGTCGCTCGATCATTACTCAGGCTCGTCATCGAGGTTCAGTGCCGCCAGAGGTTAACCGTCCTCTGATGACGGCGATCAAAACCGGCGCTCTGCGTTGGCATGAGGGTGGGGTGGAGGCGCTGGATGTTCAAGCCGATCGGGTCGTGATCGACTTGGTCTCGGGCGAATCCATCGAGGTTGAGCGTGTGCTGCTTGCTACGGGCTTTGCGACCCTTCGCCCGGGCGGTGAACTGGTCGATGGGCTCATTACCTCGGCGTCCTTAGCGTGCGCACAATGTGGCTATCCGATCGTTGATGAGTCGCTCTCGTGGCACCCGCGTGTGTTCGTATCGGGTCCACTGGCTGAGCTTGAATTGGGACCGACTTCGCGCAACATTCATGGCGCCCGTCGCGCAGGCGATCGAATCGTCAAGGTTGCAAGTGCTGACCTGGTAGCTCGCGCAACTCGAGCTTCATAAGTCGACCAAAGTGGCCGTTTCGTGAGACACGTTTGGCTTTTCTTGAGATCTAGCCTGAATTTCTAGGCACTGGATTTGGTCCGTCCCGAAAAAGCGTGTAGCCCGACGTTTGAACTCGTAACGCGCTGTGCAAGGAGTCTTAGATGAACCGTTTTGTGACTTTATCGATCGTTAGCTTAGCCCTGATCAGCAGCACCGGTTGCGCGACCGTTTATGTGCAAAAGTCATCGACGCTCAATAATCTTCCTGAACCGCGCGCTACGCTTTTGGCGGGCTCGATGGTGCGCGTGGGGCGAAGGAATGACCAGCGGCAAGGCGATCTAGTCGATGCGGTATTGACCGCTTCGATGAGCGCATACCTCGGCGACTTTGGTGTCAGGGTCACTCAAGCGGCGACCAATTTTGTCTCGAAACACGGTATGAGGGTCGTTACCGACTCGGTGCGTGCGAGCAAGTTGTCCCAGGCGAACGCTTTGCGCGATGCCGTTGACGCCATCGATACCATGGGTGCCATCTGGTACTCGCCAGATGGATCGAACAAAACGCTCAATAGTTCGACACATCTTGTCTTTGGAAAGAAGGCTTTTGTTGAACCTGCCGATGACCTTGAGACACCCAATGAAGCCTTTATGTTCGTGTCTGGACGCATTTATGAACAGACGGGTTGGTTCATTATGAAAAAGCCAATCTTTCATATTGAGATTCGAGTCCTCGACGAGCAGGGCGAGGACTTAATGCGAGTCAGCGGCATCGGCGAAGGCGCAGCGTCGCCGTTTATTATGGATCGCGAGCTGAAGAACCTTGAGCGTGCTTTAGACGGTGCTTTGGAGAGTTTGAGCGTCGTCCCCGTTGAGACTTTTTAGGTGCGGCTCGTTCCTTTGTGCACGATGCGGACATTCAGCCGCTGACTGGTGGATTATGACCTGACACGCTGCGGAAGGTCTTCGAGATCTGTATTCGCCGGAATCACTCAAAGCGAACGGGCCGAAGAGCGCTTCGCATAGTGGGACAAACACGGTGCAAGTTGGAATGTCCCCGGGGCAGGTTCCAGGCTTGCAAGGCCCCGGTGAGCCTGTAAAGAGTGTTGGGTACAGGAGTACGTCATGGGTCCTCGGCTTCTCATTCTCATGGCTTGGATTGCATCATGCAGTCCCAGCTTGCCCACGATACAAGCCGATGAAGCGCGTTGCGGCGATGCCGTGGTGGACACCAACGAAGCCTGCGACGACGGCAACGAGGACAATACGGATTCATGTACAGACCGTTGCGAGTTTGCAGCGTGTGGCGATGGTTATGTGCAGAGGGATGAACGCTGCGATGACGGGAACTTTAACGATCGAGATGGCTGCACTAATGTGTGCGAACCGGCGCGTTGCGGCGACGCGATCTGGCGGCAGGACCTCAACGCTGAGGCTGAAGGCTTTGAAGCCTGCGATGATGGGAATCTCGAAGAAAGCGACGGCTGCACGACCTTGTGCGCCCCACCACGCTGCGGCGACGGCATCACCCAAACCGATGAGGCCTGCGATGATGGCAACACCATCGACAGCGACGCGTGTCGCAACACCTGCGTTGCTGCCACCTGTGGTGATTCCGTCACTCGGGCCGATGTGGTCGAGGGTGAAGACGGTTACGAGGCTTGCGACGGCGGCGAGAATTGCAGCGAAGATTGTCGTTTGGTGCTTTGCGGAAACGGCATCGCCGAGCCTGGTGAAGCCTGCGATGACGGCAATACCATCGACACCGACGCCTGCATCGCTTGCGCGTTAGCGCGCTGCGGCGATGGGCACCTTTATGAGGGCGCGGAGGCCTGTGACGATGGCAACCTAGATCCGGGCGACTCCTGCAGCGTCGATTGCCGAATCGACGACCATGGCAACACGTTCGACACCGCCACCCCGCTTGCCCTGGTCAATGGCACCAGCCGCGGCGTGTTCACACCCATCGTCAACGCTCAGATTAACCCGAGCGACGACATCGACCTCTTCGTTTTGACTGCGCCCAGCACGGGGGTCTATCGCTTCACCACGACGCGCCCTGTAGACGATCCCAGAGGCGACCCGGTTTGCCGCGTGTTCGACGCAGCCTTCAATCTTGCAGGGTTCATGGACGATCTTTCTCTGGCTCAGACCCCCAATGATCTGCCCAGCAACTTCGATTGTTCTGTGGAATTGCGTCTGCAGGAAGGACAGCGCGGCTTCTTTGAAGTCGGCTCCTTTGGCTCGCGCAACGTTGCCTACAACGTTGAAGTGCAAACGCCCTGCGGCAATGGCGTGCTCGATCCGGGCGAGGAATGCGATCCTCAATCGCCGCAATACAATCCTTTTCGCTGCCGCACGGATTGCCGACTTAGACGCTTGATTTCCCTCGCCGGGAGCACGGGTTGTGCGGTGGTTGATGGCGCCGTTAAGTGTTGGGGCAGTAATTCAAGTTATTTGCTTGGCGAGAACCCTGAGCGTCACATCACGTGCGCCAAAGACGGGCACGACAGGACGGGGCGGCGATTAGGTAGCTACAATGTCGATGTGGTCCGATTTCCCGTTGAAGTGATTCCTGCGTCCGAGCGGGTCAAGGACCTCACAAGCTCGGGTCTCGAACAGGTCTGTGCGCTTTCCGGTGTGACCAATCTGCCACTGTGCTGGGGGCGTCTTCTGGTGGAGAATCTCGGCGGTGGTAGTATATCCGAGGAGGGCCTGAGGCAGTGTCAAGATGATGAGCCGCCGCGATGGGAGGGCATCATCCGAGGTGCCTGTCACCCGGAGCCTGTCGTTATGGGTGACTTATACCACAACATCGACTGGGAAGAATCAAGCGTCCTGGATCGACTGATCGGCATCACGGTGGGCACGAACTCTAAGTGCTTAATCAGCCGGGGCGGTCACGTCTATTGTTCGGGCTATATGCGCTTTGGTTTGCAAGGCGACCAAATAAGCATGGAGCGACAGATCGCCTCCCAATCGGACTACAACCATTGGCCAGCTCCGTCCTTAGCACGTGAAGCGGTCATGCCCGCGAACGAAATGGCTGAATATGTTGCGCTTGGGGAATGGTCGGCCTGTGCCCTCCTGGGCGCCAGTCAGCGCCTGGCCTGTTGGGGGAAGAATAACTATGGTCAAACGGGCTCGGGACGCAGCACCACCGTAGAGGGATGCGAGGGTGTCCCTTGCGAGCCCACCCCGGTCTTGGTCGATGGCGATCTCGGTGAAGTGGTGAGCTTGAGCGTCGGCCAAAGCCATGGTTGCGCCGTCAATGGTGTGGGTCACGCCTTTTGTTGGGGTTTGAATGCCCACGGTCAAACGGGTAGTCCTTCTGACGAGTCCGCGTGCGATGACCTCGGTTGTGTGCGTCGTCCGACTCGGGTTGCAGGCCTTGAGGGCGTGATCGATATCGTCGCGGGTACGCGCCATAGTTGCGCCCTGACGCAGAACGGCGGTGTCTGGTGTTGGGGCGACAACGCGCTCGGTCAGCTGGGCATGGGGGTACTCGGGGGTGAAGGGCGTGGTCAGCCGGATTTCCGCGTGGAACCGGTCCGGGTTGGACGCTTAGGCCGTATGGTGGGTTTGGCGGCGGGGCCTGAAAGCAACTGTGCTCGTGCCGCTGACGGCAACATCTTTTGTTGGGGCGCCAACGGCACGGGACAATTGGGCACCGGTGAATGCACCGAAGCGGAACCCTTTCCCCTTGCCGTCGACCTTCGGTAAACGATGATGAAGCCAAAATTGTATGCCGCTCTAATTCGGTCCCTGTTGGCGCTCGGTTTCAGCGCCTGCCTAATGCCGCTGCCCGAGTTGGCAGAAGCCTCTGCGTTTTGTGGCGATGGCGTGGTGCAGGATGCGGAACGCTGCGATGACGGCAATACGGACAACAGCGACACCTGCACTGAGGCGTGTCTACCCGCCCGATGCGGCGATGGGTACGTGCAGGCCGACGAAGCCTGCGATGATGGCAATTTTGTGGATCAGGACAGCTGCACCGCCGCCTGTACCCCCGCACGCTGCGGAGACGGTATAAGGCGCCAGGATCAACCCGGCGACGCCGAGGATTACGAGCATTGCGACGACGGTAATCAAAACGAAAATGATGCGTGTACGAGCTTGTGCGCGCCGCCGCGCTGCGGCGATGGAATTGTTCAAAACAACGAAGCTTGTGACGACGGTAATACCATCGAAACGGACGCTTGCCGCTCGAACTGTGACGCCGCCCGGTGTGGTGATGGGATCATCCATGAGGGGGTGGAGGCTTGTGACGGCGGTGAGGAATGCAGCGAAGCTTGCACTGCCTTAATATGCGGAAATGGTGTCGTCGAACCTGGGGAAGGTTGCGACGATGGCAACGAGGAGGTGAGCGACGCCTGTGTGGGCTGTCGTCTCGCCCGATGCGGCGATGGTGTCCTTCACGAAGGGGTGGAAGGCTGCGACGACGGCAACCTTGAGCCGGGTGATGCGTGCAGCGTTGATTGCCGTTTGGATGACCACGGTGATACCTTGAACACCGCAACAACTCTGGTGCTCAATCGGGGCACCAATCGTGGCGTGTATCGGCCCATCGACACGGCTCGAATTGCCGATGTCGACGATGTGGATGTCTTTGCGTTAGTGGCACCTGCCCCCGGTGTTTATGGCTTTCGGGCGCAGCGCAATGGCGCCGCACAAAGCCCCGACCCGCAGTGCCGAGCCATCAACGCCCAAGGCACCTTAGTTGGTTTTAGCGACAACCTGGACGATACCAATCTCGATTGTGCGGTGGAGTTGATGCTCGAGGCTGGCGAAACCGGCTATTTCAAAGTCAGCAACGCCGGGGTTGAACCGGTGAACTATGCAGTCCTCGTTCAGGCACCCTGCGGTAACAGTGTCGTCGACCCAGGTGAGGAGTGCGATCCGAATGAGCCGGGCTCCAATGGGTTTCGTTGTCGCGCTGATTGTCGACTTCGACGTCTCTTGAGCTTGGTCGGAAGCACGGGGTGCGCGGCGCTTGACGGCGCCGTCAAGTGTTGGGGCAGCAACGCCGGTTTGCTGATGGGTCGAAGCATGGAGGCGCGCGGTGTGATTCAATGCAGCAAACAAGGTTACGATGCTGGAGGCGTCGAAACGCAAATTTTTGATGTCAACGTGGCGCGTTTTCCGGTGACCGTGATCCCGGAGACGGAACGTGTCAAAGACCTGAGCGGCGGTTGGAATGAGAGTCTTTGCGCCTTGTCTGGCGTGTCGAACATGCCTTTATGTTGGGGGCGACTCTACAAAGAAACGTCCCACGCATGGAGCGTTCATCTCGACCAGATGGGGCAGTGCCAAGATGATCGACCGCGCCAGCATGTCGATTATACGGTAGGTGCTTGTGTTCCGGAACCCACGATCATGGGTGACGTCAGTGTCAATGGACCCAATTGGGCGAGTTTGCCGGGTAATTGGCGTCCCTTTGCTTTCGACAACCTCGTGGGCTTGAGCGTGGGTACACGCGCTCGTTGCGTGCTGATGAAGGACGACTCAGGGGAAGAGACCCAAGTCTATTGTTGGGGCTATTTCAGTTCTGGGCTGCTGGGAACGCAAGGCATCTTGCGTGGCTGTGATCCTGCTATCTTAGCGCACTACAACATACCGACCTGTGATGTTGCGCGCATCGCCTTCCCGCAACCTCAGCAACGCCATCGCACCGTGATGCCGAACCAAGAATCCGCAGAATACCTGGCTATGGGTACGGAAACCGCATGTGCGGTTTTGACCGACAGCCAACGCATCGCTTGTTGGGGTCGCAACGACTACGGACAAACAGGGTCTGAGCGTGCCCTGAATCCCAGCCATCTCTGTATGGGTAAACCGTGCGAACCGCTTCCTTTTCTTCAGCCCACGGATTTCGGCGATGTGCTCACCATCAGTTTGGGCGCCCAGCACGGCTGCGCAGTGACCTACGCTGGACATATCTACTGCTGGGGGCTTAATGCGAACCAACAAACGGGAGTGCCCTCCGATGCCGCCCTTTGCTTTGGGCAACCCTGCGTGCGTCGACCGACACGCGTCGGTCAGCACGAACAGATGATGGATGTTGCTGCGGGAGCGCGCCATACCTGCGCCCTGAACAAGCAGGGCGACGTATGGTGTTGGGGCAACAACAGCGCCGGGCAATTGGGCATGGGCGTCACCGGTGGCATGCGCTACGGCCAATCCCACGACCAACTCCTTGCTGTGCGCGTGGGGCGTTTGGAGCCCGTTGTTGGGCTGACGGCTGGCGTTGATTCAAACTGTACACGAACTGCCGAGGGGCGGATCTTTTGCTGGGGCGCCAACGCCACCGGTCAACTGGGCACCGGAGCGTGCACCGAAGCCGAAGCTTTGCCGGTCGAAGTGCATCTCCAATAACCGCAATCCGCTGAGCAAGCGACAAGCTCTTGAAGGGTCAGCAGCGTGGTCATTAGGCGCATCAATCTCAGCTCTCTTGGATAGCGTTGATCGTGCGGTGCTCTCCCGAATCAACCGCACTCTTAATCGTATGAGCGACCGAGGAAATCGTCTGGGTAAAGTGTTTCTGGTCAGCAGTCGTATCGAGCGCTTGCTGTCTCGACATTTTAGAGGTCCGAGGCCAAATTAGTGCGTTGATGGAGGTCGCTTATGCGCACGTTCAGGGGGTTCTCGGTCTTGGTGCTGGTTTTGAATATGTCCTGCGGCGAGCAGGTGGCAGTTAGCGAGACGCAAGCGAACTGCGGCAACGGCAGCGTCGAAATCGATGAGGCTTGCGATGATGGCAATACGGATAATTCCGATGCGTGCAGCAATGCTTGCGAACTCGCCGTATGTGGTGATGCGGTGACGCGCATGGACCTCGCTGTTGGCGAAGAAGGGCATGAGGGCTGCGATGACGGCAACGAGATCGATACCGACGGATGCACGACACTGTGCACCGTGGCTCGCTGTGGCGATGGTTATGTGCGCGCCGATGCATCTGAGGGCAGCGACGATTTTGAAGCCTGTGACGATGGCAATCGAGTGGATACCGATGGCTGCCGCAACGAGTGCCAGGTTGCTTATTGCGGCGATGGAGTAGTCCGAGATGATTTAGCACTCGATGAAGAAGGCTACGAAGCCTGCGACGACGGTAACGAAATTGAGACCGATCAATGTTTGAGTGATTGTGCCGTTGCACGCTGCGGTGATGGCGTTGTTGGACCGGGTGAGAGTTGTGATGATGGCAACGATGACCCAACAGATTCTTGCCGCGCCTGTCAGTTGGCGACTTGCGGTGATGGTGTGATTCAAGAAGGCGAAGTGTGCGATGATGGTAATGCCATCGAAAGTGACGCGTGTTTGAGCACTTGCGCACCGGCAGCATGCGGCGATGGTGTCGTGTATGAAGGCGTGGAAGACTGCGATGATGGCAACGCGCAGACCACCGATGCGTGCACCAGTGCCTGTCGATTGGCGCGTTGCGGCGACGGTATTCGGCGCTTAGATTTAGAGCCAGAAGACGATGGTTTTGAAGCCTGCGATGATGGCAACAACGAGGTCGGTGATGGATGTTCGGAGGTCTGCGCCTTGGAGCGCTGCGGAAATGGTCGCATCGATGCTGGAGAAGCCTGCGATGATGGCAACGCCGTGGATACTGACGGCTGCACGTCTGCTTGTTTACAGGCGCGTTGCGGCGATGGAATTCGCTATCTAGGCACCGAAGAGTGCGATGACGGCAATCAAGTCGAGACCGATGCGTGTTTGAACAATTGCCTCGATGCGCGATGCGGCGACAATGTGGTGCGCCAGGGCGTGGAGGCTTGCGATGATGGCAACCTTGATGCTGGGGATGGCTGCAATGGTGTCTGTCAGACCGAAGGTTGCGGTAATGGTCGGCTCGATCCCGGGGAAGCCTGCGATGACTCCAACGCACAAGCTGGTGATGGATGCGATGACCAATGTCGACTCGAAATTTGCGGTAACGGGCGGGTTGATGCCGGCGAAGCCTGTGATGACGGAAACCGTATTGAGACCGATGCCTGCACCAGCGGTTGTTTAGCAGCTCGATGCGGTGATGGAATTCGTCGGAATGATCTGCAGCCACAGGATCCCGGTTACGAGGTGTGCGATGATGGCAACCAAGTCGATGATGATGCGTGCCGTAACACCTGCGAGACCCTTCGCTGCGGCGATGGTGTCGTTGCTCAAGGTATTGAGTCTTGTGACGACGGTAACGCCGATGATTTGGATGCCTGTCGTAATGATTGCACGGTCGCACGGTGCGGCGATGGCGTGACGCGTAACGATCTCAATGACGGTCAAGCCGGTTATGAAGTGTGCGATGATGGTAATGCGGAGCAAACAGACAGCTGTTTAAATGATTGCTCGTTGGCGTCGTGCGGCGATGGTTTAGTACGCGCCGGAATCGAGGATTGTGATGACGGGAACAATGATCAAAGCGATGCTTGCCTCAATGAGTGCAGCATGGCGTCGTGCGGCGATGGCGTAACGCGTAACGATCTCAATGAGGGTCAAGCCGACTATGAAGCGTGCGATGACGGCAATATTGAGCAAACAGACAGCTGCTTAAATGATTGCTCGTTGGCGTCGTGCGGCGACAGCCTTATCCGAGAGGGAGTTGAGGGATGCGACGATGGGAACGCCGATTCGTGGGATGGGTGCTCGGCGCAATGCCAATTAGAAGGCGGCACTCAGCAGTCGCCGGCGCAAAGTTGTGCAGCGATTTTAGCCGCTCAACCGGGTATCGAGAGTGGTCCAGCTTGGATTGATCATGATGCAGCAGGCGGTGATTCGGCGATTTATGTGTATTGCGATCAAACGACGGAGCAAGGGGGATGGCTCGATATCGTGCGTACTTTCCATTTGCAGGGCATCGATCAAAACGCTTACCTGAGTCACTTCTTCTTGGCGAACAACGGTCAAGCGCTAGCAGCCGTCGTGGATTCGAACAATGCGGGACCGGGTTTAGGCATTCGCAATATGACCGCGAGTTATGACCACACAGAAGGTTTTCATTTGGTAAGTATGGTTCCCTTTTCTAAGGTCCGTACCAATTACCGCATGCAAGGCACCGATCAGAACTACCGCTGCAATCACTCCAACTGGGTTCCGCTCAATGGACCCGGCTATGATGGGGGATACGACGGTTACCAAAGCGCATGTCCGAATGGTAAAACCTGTATTCAAGGTCGCTGCACGTATCTCCGAGACGCGCCGATCTCGGCGAGTTATTCGAACGATAACATCAATTCGGAAACGACCTATCTGACGTGGAGCGGCAGTGGCGTGGGGACACAGACCTCAACCGGCTGTGCCCGCGATAATCTCATTCCATTTAACCGCCCAGTGACCTGGTTCACTCAGTTGCTTATTCGCTAGGTGCCCATCTGTTGATGTGGCCGCCAACGCGTACCTATAGATGGGTTTGAGGGGCTTGTCGCTCGCTTCAAAATAGCGTCAAGTAATTAGGCGAAGGGGACGTTGGTGCAGATGCGCTTACTGGTTGTTTTGGTTGTTTTGGTTACCGGTCCAGCGTTGGCAAGTGACCAGCCTGGTCTCGCCGCATTGAACATCAAGGCTGAACGAGGCGTGGATGCGAGTTTGGCGACACTCATCAGTGAAGCGATTCTGAGTGAACTCAAGGCGAGCGGTCGCTTTGCTTCGGTTATCGGCAGTTCCGATATGCAAACGATGATCGATATGGAGCAGCAAAAGCAGGCTTTGGGCTGCGACGAGAACACCTGTTTGGCTCAACTCGGTGGTGCGCTTGGAGTCCCTTATTTACTCAGTGGAAGTTTGGGATCGGTGGGTGGGCAATTTATGCTCAATCTGAAGATCATTCAGGTCGAAGAATCTCGCGTCGCAGAGCGAAAAACGCATATTTTTGATTCGGAAAAAGCGCTCGTCCGAGGGCTGGAATCGGTTTTGACGGGTTTAGTTTCAGGAGCTTTGAATTCGGCTGACGGCCAAGCCGAGTCGGTAAAGCAGGTCAGGGTGATGTCGCAGAGTAAAAGACTCGGTCCCTGGGTTGGCGGTGGATTGGCGACGATCGGCACAGGGTTGGCACTCGGCGGGTATCTCTCTGCACAAGCAGCACAGTCTGATTATGATGCATCGCCAACGGTGGCTCGTAGCCGAGACCTTCAAAGTGCAGTCTCTTCGGGAAATACGATGATCAGTATTGGCCTTGGATCCGTGGGTGCAGGTATCGCTGCTTTGGTGTGGTTACGATGAAGAGACTGTATGCAGTTGCATGTGTTCTGGTTGCCTGCGTCGATGCCGATTACAGTGCCGGTGGTCTGCTCGACGAATGTCCGAAAAATAACAACGAGTGCACCGCAGGTTACCAATGCGAAAATGGATACTGTACGCCAGAGTCAGAGATGCGAGCCGATAGTGGTGTCGTCACTGATGCTGGCTTCAATGATAGTGGACCCATAATGGATGATGCAGGTCCGAGTATCCCTCGTGATTGTCAGGCAATCAAAGCCGCTAACCTGGCTGCTGGGAATGGAACCTACACGATTGATCCTGATGGTCCGGGTGGTGAGTCAAGTCTCCAGGCACTTTGCGATATGACGACTGCCGGTGGGGGTTGGACGCGTGTGATCAATATACGAAACGGTGCAATCACTTGGAATGCATGGAGCGAACGTGTTGATGTCGAAAACAGCGCTTCGAGTTGGCAGCAAACAACGACTGGACTTGGCATTTCTCGGTTTTCGGACACCCCGGACGGTGAGGACCTCGAATACCTATTTTTTGTCGAGAATAGACAAAGAGGAAGCCTCTACAGAGGCGTCAATAAGGGTGCATGGGATCCACGCCTCGGCTCTGAAGAATTTGATGCCTCTTTCGAGATCCGATCTCTGGATGACACGGATTGGCTGATTTGCGACCAAGCCTTGAACCACGCGCAGGACGACTGGAATTGGTCAATTGCGAGTGATCCGGCAGGTTCCTGTAACCGGATAGGTGGTGGTGATGCATTTCTACTTCGTGGTGGCGATGAGCACGGTGCCGAAGCAGCTGAACGTTTGTACGGTCTGACGGAATTTTTTGGGGCTTCACGCTGGATCGCTGTGAGTGTTTACGTGCGGCGAACGCCTTAGTGGATTAGTTTTTCCCTGATTTCTGCCGACAATCCTTTTGCATCTTTTTATCTTTGATCGCGCCGCAATAAGAAGGCTTTTTGCGCACAACCGCTAAGCAATAATTACGTTTGTCGGCGTCTTTGATCAGACCGCAAACGGACATGCTACGCTCGCATATTCCGCGGCATAGATTGCGGTCATCGACATCTTTTATCTTTGTGCATTCAGAGCACTTATTCGTTGATTTAGCTTCTGCTTGAGTAGGCATCATGAGGAATAAGCCGAGGCCAAGCGAGGCATAAAGAAGAAGCGTTCTCATGTTGGGTCTCCGATTCAGACTACCTTAAAATCGTAGTCTCGTGTTGTTCAGACGCTAATGGCGGCACAATTCGTCACTCTAGTTGGTTCGTCTCTGGAGGATTTTATCAAAGATTGCGATGATGCGGTCGCTGCTGGCGGCCCAGTTGAAGCGATCCATGACCAACTTTCTCGCTTTGCGCTTACGCGGTTCGTGACTGTTGGGGTCGTTTAAAAGTTCAAGCATTTTGCGTTTAAGGTCAGCGACTGAGTTGGGCGCAAAGAGAGTGCCGATGTCTGGTGTGAGGTAGGTGGGGACGTTACCCACGGGAGTCGATAGTGGAATCACGCCACAAGCCATGGCTTCCCGAATCGCTAGGGGCGCGCATTCGCTCAAGGACGGTAGCACGTAGGCGTCCATGGCCGGGTAAAAATCTTCAGGTGTCATGGTCGAAGGAATCCATGAGATGCGACGGTCTTCTTTGTCGTGACGAAGAACCGAACGATTGCCCCCCACCATTAAGAGATGGGTCTTTGGGTGACTGAGTTGAGTGAAGGCATCAATGAGCACTTGAAGATTCTTTTCTGCGCCAAAGCGCCCGAGATAACCAAAGAGAAAGGCGTCTTCGGGTATGTTCAGCGCCTCACGTGTTCTGTTGCGCTCGCTCGCTGGTCGGGGACGAAAACGGTTGGTGTCGATACCGAGCGGTGTCACGCTAATTGGCGAGCTGAACCCGTGAGCCTCAAGGATCTCTTTGGTGGCTTGACTTGGGGTCACAATCTGCTGTGCCTTGTGGTAGCGTTGACGGCAGGTCTTGAGCCAAAAGTTACGGAAATGTGCCTGGCCGATGGGCAGATTTTGGGCGTAGATTTCCCACTCGATTGAGTGAATCATTGAGACGATTGGGACTGCCTCGCTGTGCGCAATGCTCACCGCCGTATTCCCAAGTGGACCGATGCTGTGCGTCCAAACTAAGTCCACATGGGCTAAGGCTCTTTGCATGAATCTTTTGGATACTAGGGGTAGTCCTGCACCCTCGATACGGACCCATGGCAGCATGGGGAAGAGGTGGTAGCGAACCCCATGGAATTGTGGTCGTTCGCCGGCATAACGCGGAGCAATCAGTTCAAAGTTATAGGCGTGCGTCATTCGAGGAATCAGTTCAATGATCGCACGAGCAAGACCATCCCAGCGAGGTAAGAACGAGTCCGCAACAATGGCGATGGTCGGCTTAGTCATAACGAGTAGCTTGATTGTTGCACACCAAACACTGTCTGCGTTTGACTCATGGCGTCAACGGTCTGGATGGTCGTTAGTCGTCTCAAGTGCAGTCTCTTGCTCAGGCGTGCGAGCGAGGTATTTGTGGGTATTCAGGTTGGAGTCTTGTCTGCTGCGACTTAATCACCAGTCCGATCTTTAGGGTCGATTGGTCGTGATCAACCCTCCTCAATCGAATACCATTTTGATCAAGTTGATATCGGGTCATCTCCGTCGTCGGTACTCTCGACATTTTGACGTGATCTAGGCAATTTAATCCCCGAATAGGGAGACCGGTATGCGACCCTCGGCGACTAGAACGACTCTTTTGGTGATCAGCATGTGTGGGTCGATGGCTTGCGGTGAGCAGGTGGTCGTTCGCGAGACTGAGGCACGATGTGGTAATGGGCAAATCGATGCGGACGAGCAATGCGACGATGGCAATACACGCAACGAGGATGGCTGCACTGCGGCCTGTGTTGTCGCCGTCTGCGGTGATGGGGTTATCCGAACCGATTTAGGCCCTGATGACGTCGCCTTTGAAGGTTGTGACGACGGAAATTCAGCCGACGATGACGGGTGCACGAGCGCTTGTGTGCTCGCGGTCTGTGGGGACGGGATTGTTCGCACTGATATTGAGGCTGGCGCGCCCGGCTATGAAGCCTGTGATGACGCGAATGCGAGCGATCATGACGGCTGTTTGACCGGCTGTGTGTCAGCGAGCTGCGGTGATGGGGTCCGTCGTGAGGACTTAGCCGAAGATGACCTTGGTTACGAAGCTTGTGATGACGGCAACGAAGACGATACGGACGCCTGCCTCACCACGTGCTTAGAAGCGCGCTGCGGCGATGGGGTCGTCGGTCCTGGCGAGGGCTGTGATGATGCCAATGAGGACCCTACAGATGAGTGCAACGCGTGCCAACCGGCTGGCTGCGGCGACGGTGCGGTGCAAGACGGCGAGCAATGCGATGATGGGAACGCCATTGATACCGATGCCTGCTTGAGCACGTGCGCAACTGCTCGTTGCGGTGATGGTGTAGTTTGGCAGGGCGAAGAAGTATGTGATGACGGTAACGCCAACGCCCAAGATGCGTGTACATTGCAATGCCAAGAGGCGGTTTGTGGCGATGGTATCCGTCGTCTCGATGTGCAGCCTGAAGACCCGAATTTTGAAGAGTGTGATGATGCCAATGCTGAACTGGGCGACGGCTGTTCGGATCGGTGTTTGACCGAACGTTGTGGCAATGGTCGTCTCGATCATGGCGAGGCCTGCGATGACGGAAACCAGGCGAACACCGATGCGTGCACGAATGCGTGTGAATCGGCTCGTTGCGGCGATGGGGTAAGACACATCGGTCAAGAGGGCTGCGATGATGGTAACGCCGAAGTGGGCGATGGTTGCGATGCACAGTGTCGGCTTGAAGGTTGTGGAAATAGTCGCCTAGATCCTGGCGAGGCGTGTGACGATGGGAACCGTGAGGCGGGTGACGGGTGCAACTTAGCTTGTCAGGTTGAGGTGTGCGGTAACGGTCGACGAGACCTTGGCGAAGCCTGCGACGATGGCAATCAGGTCGATACGGATGCTTGCTTGAGTGATTGTGTGCTCGCTCGTTGCGGTGATGGTCAACGCTTTGAAGCACAAGAAGCTTGTGACGACGGAAACCCATTCAATCAGGACCATTGTACGAATGATTGTCTAATCGCTCGATGCGGCGACGGAATTACGCGCAATGATCTGGCTCAGGATGCTGAGGGTTATGAGGCTTGCGATGACGGCAACCAAGACCTTGGAGATGGATGCGATAACCAGTGTCGCCTTGAGGTGTGCGGGAACGGTCGACTCGATGAAGGTGAAGACTGTGACGATGGCAACCGTATTGAGACTGACGCATGCACCAGTGGTTGCTTTACGGCTCGCTGTGGGGACGGCATTCGACGACAGGACTTGGACCAAGGACAAGAAGGTTATGAAGCCTGCGATGACGGGAATCAGGAGCAAACCGATGGCTGCATCAACGATTGCGTGGCTGCGCGGTGCGGTGACGGACAAGTGCAGGTGGGTGTTGAGGGCTGCGATGATGGAAACCAGATCCCCAACGATGGTTGCGCAAACGATTGCACGCTGGGGCCTGATGGAAGCTCACCAGCGCAAGCGAGCACGACGTGTAAGGTGCTCAAATCAGAGTTCCCTCAGCTGCCGTCAGATGCTTATTGGCTCGATCCCGACGGCGCCGGTGGCGATGATCCGTTTCAAGCCTATTGCGACATGACGACCGACGGTGGCGGGTGGACGTACTGCTACACCACGAGTCGCTACGTGCATCTTTCAAGTCGTAACAGCGGCGGTACCTTTGGACAGGACGGCTACCAAGCGAATTGTCGAAAAGTGCCGTTTCACGAAGTGATTTATCTGCGACACAGTGACGATGCCAATGCGATGTTCCGGAGGAACAACGGACAGGATGCGACCATCGAAACGCTCGGGTTTAATGTGGCGGGTAACGTGCTCGGGCAATGGACTGGGCGCGGGGCGGCATCACCCAATTGGTCTTATCAACTCAACATCTGCGACAATACGTGGATGCAGGTCGGTTTGATGATGACGGGCATAACGAACAATTGCGCCAAACAATGCAACAACTGGTGCGGCGATACCTCGAGTCCTTATTATCGAACGAACGGTGAAGGGAACGGTGTTGCAAACTATAATGCTTATCACGGCGTCGCTTTCGCACAGAACGGTCACCGCAACCTTGACCATCAACAGATGAGCGTGGGAATCCGCTAATCATTAATCGTGTCGTCGGTAATACTGATCACTCGGCATGTCGACGACTCTAGGGGGTTGGAATGAAACGCATATCAGCTTGCCTGCTTGCTTTATCGTTATTGATTTTGGCTCAACCCGTTCGCGCACAGTTTCCGTGTACGCCGAAGACCCTTGGCGTGGGGGTTGGCGGCGGTAATCTGATCAGCGGCATCTCGGTAAAAAAATGCCTGACTAAGGATACGGCGGTTCAGGGCGTGGTCGGAGGACTGGCCTCTGGTGTCGGAGCGGGTGCTGATTACCTTGTCGCGCAAAACACCGTGTGGAAGGGTCGAGCTGTTCGGCTTCGCTGGGGCGTGGGCGCTGGTACGGGCCTTGTGAGTCATAGCTTTGCAGGCTTTGGTGGTGTGCTGCTCGATTTGAGTGCGGTGGTCGAGCTGGTCTTCGAGTTTAAGACCCTACCACTTGAAGTCACCACGGATTGGCGACCCGGTTATCTGATGGGCTTTGGCAGTACGGCATCGCTCGGTTACCTGCACCTTAACGGCGGCGGCGGAGCGATACGCTGGTATTTCGAATAGAGACGAGTCTTTGTCCCGTTGTTTGATATTCTTGGGCAACCGTCGCTCTCGACCAACCGATACTTAGAATGGATCAAGGGGGGATGCGCGATGACGACGGCAATCGGTTCGAATCGAAACACCAATCTGACCAACTTATCCGATCGCCTGCTGCACGAGTCGACTCAAAATGCTTCAGGGCTAAGCAGCGGGTCTTCAACCGTTGGCTTCCGCAGCCCAGAGACTCGATTTCCTTCCGGCTTTGATCTTCACGTACCTCAAATTGCCTTCGCGCAACCGGGATACGATGCCGCATTTGGTCAAGCGCTCGCTCGAGAGGCATCAAGAGAGGCGCATCGTCGAGGGACCGTGGGGAACTGTTACAACGCGGTTGCTGATGTGATTGATCGTAAGGTGGATAAATTCTTATGGGGCGACCACGCCTACATGGCGGCTGATCAGCTGGCGGCACGCAAGGATCGCTTTCGTGAAGTCACCGCCAACGATTTAGCCAATCTTCCCGCCGGCGCCGTTGTCGTCTGGGGTAAGGGCAACAGCGATTCGGGTCATATTTCAATAGCGCTCGGTGACGGGCGAGAGGCAAGCGATCACATCGCCGCTCAGATGCGCAGTCACTATGGCGGCGCACCGGCAAGAGTGTTTATTCCCATTCGCTAGCTGTCAATTCGTCGATGACGAGCCAGCAATAATCGCCGTGAGGCGCTCGGTGGAGCGGCTAGCGGTAGCCGACCAAGTTAGCCAGGTGAAGCAGAGCTACTGACACCGAAGGCTGCTCGTACAACCTGCCGCATTACTTCCTGGGCACGTTAGACCTTCGACGTTGGCACGAATCAACGGGTTGTTACCGATTACGTGACTGCCTCATTCATAAAGCGTGTGTTTTTAATGATGCGGTCGAGATGACCTTTGTTGAGGCTTAGTCAGATTGACTACCCATCGATGCAGACGTAGATCGGAACAGCCCCGGCTGGTGGCTCACCGCAGGATACGCCGACAACGATCATGACGACGATGAGCGAGCGGACTAAAGAGCGATTCATCATTGAGCACTCGAGGCATATTTAGGCGTAACGTGCCATCCACGAGCGCACGCCTTCAAGGTCACCTATTCGGTCATAATGCGCCTTGAGATGCGGGTGAGCTTCGAGCAGGTTCGTCGGTATTCCATCGAGTATACCGCCGGTTAACCAACCTAAGATACGCCAGATCGCTAAATCAGCAACGCTGAGGTGGTCGCCAACGAAATAGTCTGAGCTGTGGTTTTGATTCAGGCGACTTTCCAAAAACCCCAACCATTTGGGTAAAACTTTGGCGCCGAGTTTTTGTCTCGCACGCATTTTCTCTTCGGCGTCTTTAATCGACATCGATGATCCCAGTATATGGGTAAGTTGAGTGCATGTATCAAGCAGTTCATCGACTCGCGCTTGATCGACGAGATGATCTTTGGGGTAAAGACCTGACACCTGACCACAAAACCGAGCGATCGAGACCGACTGAGCGATACGCACGCCATCGACATCGAGAACGGGGAGCTGACCATAAGGGAGCTCGCCCGAGCGCTTCATCGCCATGAACGCTTCTCGGTTTGGGCGCACATCTTCAAAGGGGATACCCCCTAAATGTAATGCCAGACGGCTCACTTCGGCGCGCCAAAATGGGAAATCAAAGTACATCAGTTTGAGCTGCATGGAGTGGACTCTTTCGTCGTGTTCAGAGCGAGAGGTTGCGTCCAGATGAGGGGTTAAACAAGTCGAGACCGACCGCTCTTGCTTCTCGCCAAAACTTGAGTGCACTTTATGGAGGTCAGGAGACAAAAAGTGCGCGTTTGGGCTGCAGCTTGGTTGGTCGTGCTCGCGGGCACGAGTTGCACACCGCCTGTCTTGGTGACGGTCTCAGGTCCGGTCAAAGATTTGGGTGATAACGGTCCGCTCGCTGGTGTTGAAGTGTGCTGGCAGGGACAAGAGCAGTGCACGCAAACGGACGCCGACGGTCGCTACAGCATCAAGGATGTTCCGGAAAACTCAGAGCTGATGCTCTCGCTTCAAGCTGATGCCTACGCTTTAGGTGTTGTACCCTTAACAGTAACGAAGGGCGATCATGAGGTGGCGCCGGTTTCACTGGGCAGCACCTTATTGATGGAGTTGCAGTCTGGCTTGATCGGCGCGGATTCGATTCCGGGTCGGGGACAGCTCGTCTTTGGCGTCTCGAACGGCATTGCGGGTGATGGAATCAACGTCCCTGAGATTACGGCAGCGCTGGAGCCACCGTCCGGAGACGGACCCTTTTACACTACTCCCGCTGGGCTTCCCAACACGCAACTCACGGCGACAAGCGTTAACGGCAGCGGTGTAATGGTCAACCTAGAGCCCGGTCGGTACACGCTCAATCTTTCGGGTTTAAAGCGCGGTTGTACGATGGTGTTGGGTTGGGGCGAACCACAAGCGATCGAGTTTGAGGTGTTGGCCGATCGCGTGACCTACATTCGGATCGAGTGCCTATAGTTTGTAGAACAACTCGGCGTGCTGCTGTGCCGGTTTCGCTTGCCTTACCATCGACCGCTCATCGCCGCTCAACCAAGACCCGATCGACTCTCATGTAGCTGATATCATGCCAGTAGAGACGGGTCTCGAGTCGATGCCCTTCTCTTCCTTGGTTATTAAAATTAATATTAAAGTCTTGGTAGGTAAACGGTGCGTTGAAGTCTGAGCGACGAATGTTCTCTATGGCGAAAATCTCACCCGTATCGGCGTCAAAGAGGTCCATGGTGGCGACGATCTCCGGACGGTCGTTCACGACATCGATCATGATTCGATACGATGCAGAGAGCTCACCGACCGACCAATCCTGAGCATAGGGCCCATAAATTAGATGACCCTCTTGATCAGGCTCGACGGAGGCGGACCAGCCATCTTCTTCGGCGCGACCGAGACCGTGCTGCAAATCGCGCTCAGCCTCGTAGAGCCATTCAAAAGCGATGGGCTGTTGCGCGTCATGATGGATCGTTAATCGCCTCCGAGCCAGCGGGCTCTGTGTCCCGCTCGCCACTCCGCTGTGGATCAGCCCGCCGCCCATCTCGATACCGCCATGAACCACGCACAGGCAAAAGCCGCTGTCGTCATTATCGCCCGGTCCAAAGTTGCCGAGCGTAAAGGATCGACCGTTGGCGTAGGTATTGAAGTTACTCAGTGAAACCGGCTGCCCAGCCCAGCCCAAAACCACGTCATGGTTTGGTACATCGTCCGGGAGGCGCGTCCATTGACCGGGCGTCAAGTTGATGCGCCGGCCTGACCAATTGACGCCGACCTCTCGCTCGGTGACGCGGACGTAGCGATTCAAGCGCTTGAGCGGGTGAGCGGCTGGCCACTCGGTCATCACAAAGCCGCCAATAAAGCTGTAGGGTCCATCAAAGGTAGGATTGTCTTGCGGGTTACGCACCTGAACGAGTCGATCCACATCATGGCTGGTAGCGTCGAGTTCGTAGCCCACGCGCAGGTAGACCGGTCGTCGAACGCCATCATCGAATAAGTAGTCCTCGTGACAATTGCGTCCGGTGGAGCTCCCTCCAAAATCACCCTGCTTGGTGAGTCGACCTTCATAGACAATCCGTAGTGTGGTCTCGGTTGAGCTGACTTCGATCGGTTCAAAGCGCTGACTCCAGCCTGGTGAGCCTTCATTGCAAGCGCTCCAGGTCGGGATATCGGGGTCGGTATAGTGGGGGGCTTCAGCGAGACTGTATTGCGCACAAAAGGAGTTCTCGTCGGCGCAACTTGGGTTGTCATCTTCTTCAGGGACGGCGTTGGGGAACTCGATGTGTTCGGCGCCTTTATAGCCAGCAGGCCAGCGCCCTTGTCCGCGCTCGCCGACGACGAGGGCGTTGACCGGACGGTTGCCATCGAGCAGAACGAAGTCAAGGGATTCAAGGTTGCCATTGAGCGCCCAGAGCCCATTCATTTTCCCATAAAAACCGGTCTCATCGAGCCACGCCATGTACCAGCGACCGACAAAGACCCGGTCCTGGCTATTCGGTCCTGTTTGGTCATCGAGACCGAGCCCCTCAAGAGCGCGTCGAATCAGCCCATCAACGTGATCTGGCGGTGCGCCAGAGTAGTCATGGATTCGAGGTAAACCCTCGATGATGCGGGTGGGTAGCAAGTTGGCGAGACAGGAATTGCTGCACGCATCGTCATCCACCTGGTTGCCGTCGTCGCATTGTTCGACGCCGGCGTGGATGAGACCGTCTCCGCACCGGGCGAGGACGCAGCCGCTCAAGCAATCGTCGGTGTCGACGCTGTTCCCATCGTCGCAGGCTTCAAATCCGTCGTCAGTCGCGCCGAGGTCGGCTCGTACCACGCCGTCACCGCATATCGCTGGTGCACAATCATTACGGCATGCGTCTGCATCGTCTCGATTGCCGTCGTCACAGTGTTCGAAATCGCTGTCGCCCTCGGAGCGGTCGAGACGGACAATGCCATCACCGCAACGGCTGGTTGTGCATCGATTAGAACATCCGTCCGTCTCGCGGGTATTGCCATCGTCACAAGCCTCAAACTCTTCGCTGTCTGGTGCTTGATCGATACGCGTCACTCCGTCACCGCATCGAGCCCGTTCGCAAGCGTTGGTACAACGATCGGTATTGTCGGCGTTGGCGTCGTCGCATGCTTCACCGGTCTCGAGTGTTCCGTTCCCGCACGAGGCTTCTCGGTCACGGATGATGACTTGTTCTGAGCAAGCCGATATCATCCACGAAGTGATGAATAGAGCGATCAAAAAGAAGGGTCGTTGCACGATATCTCCAGCCACACCTACGATGGACCGACTGACTTTGTTGGGTCAACGGTCTTAGGGTCATATCCCCGCAGATGGCGACGACCCATGGACAATCATAGAGACGCGATGAACAATGGCGTATCTTGATCTCGTGAAGGAAGACGTGAATGCTGAGCTTGCGTGTATGGTGGATGACGCTTTGCGCAGCTTTTGTCGTGAGCGGTGTTGTGCCGACAACGGCTGCAGCGGCACCTGCTGAAGACGCCGTCGATTCCGCAGATGAGACCCTACTTCTGGCGCAAAGTCGCCGCAAACGTAAGCGCCGGCGCAAACGGCGTAAGCGCAGGGCGGTCAAACCCGCAAAGCCGGCACAACCACAACCCAAAGAAGTGGTTAAAGAGCCCGTCAAAGAACCGGCAAAGCCGGCAGTTAAAGAGCCTGCTAAGCCTAAGCCAGTTGATCCCAACAAACCGAAACCGCTTAAACTCGCTGCTTTTGATATGACCAGCGCAGCAAAAGATATCGATGCGCAAATGTTGCGCGTGTTGACCGAGGTTGTGCTGACTACAATCAGTGCAGACGGTCGGTTTGAGAGCGTGATTACCGGCTCGGATCTGCGTGCTTTAATCAATCTTGAAAATCAAAAGCAGATGCTTGGCTGCGAAGATGCTGGGTGTTTGACCCAACTTGGACAAGCGATTGATGTGCCTTATTTACTCACTGGTGAGGTGGGACGGGTTGGACAGCAAACGGTCATCAATCTCAAAATTATCGATATTGCTGAAGCTAAGGTTTTGGCGCGCGAAGGCGGAATGGTCGACAACGAATCCAAACTTCCGGAGTTGGTCAAACAAGCAGCAGGCAAAGCGCTGGCTAGTTTCTTTGCTCAGGTCAATCCCGAAGCAAAAGCAAAAGCGCAAACCGAACTCGATAAGCTGCCTGCGGTGGCGGTGCTCGATCTTGAGGCAGTGCATGGTGTGAAATCCACCATGGCTGCTGTGCTCAGTGATATTTTACTCTCGAGGTTATCGGACTCACGGAAGTTTAGCTCGATTATCGCCGGTGAAGATTTGCGCGATATGGTCAGTTTAGAGCAACAAAAAGAAGCGCTGGGCTGCGATGATGAAAGCTGCATGACGGCGATTGGTGGAGCCTTGGGCGTGCCCCTGATGGCGGTACCGAGCATCGGGCGAGTCGGCGAGCAGTTTGTCCTGAATCTTAAGGTCATTGAGGTTGAAGAGGCGAAGGTTCGAGTGCGTAAGAACCGTATGGTGCGCCGCGAGGTGGATCTGCCGACGGCAGTCCTTGGATTGACCGACGATGTGCTCAAAGCCTTGTTTGGTGAAGAAGCCTTGCTGACCGCTGAGCAAGCGACCAATCGCTTCGCCCGCAAGTTGATGCGCGGGACGTCGTTGGCGGTCGGTTTGGCATCGGTTGCTAGTTGGGGATTTTCGATGATGGACCTCGGCGCGGCTCAAGCTGCTTATGATGACCCTCAAACCGGTCTGAGCGAGCAGACGCATAGCGACTTGATGGCTGCTCAAGAGCGCGCTTACACCCTGCGGTTGGGCGCATTGGTTGGCGGCGCAGTGACGGCGGCGCTGTGGCTATTTTCGCCGACTGAGACGGCGCCCTAAAATCGTCTAGCGACTAAAGATCAACGGGTAGTTGATGACCGAAGTCCCGCGTGATTTCGGGTACCGAAAGCGCTTGATTCGACTCGTTATACAGCCTTCGACAGCTTTGTTGGTAAGCGTACTTTGCGTGATTTTTACTTGTTTGACGCGGCCGCTCTGAACCGTCACCCGCGCAGTGACTTTACCACTCAGCGTTGGGCTTCTCTGGAGTTGGCGCTGGTAGCAAAACTTAATGGCATTTGTGTATTTCCTGATGGTTCGTCGCGCATGATTTTTTGCTAAGGACCCGCTCACCGTGACGCGACCTACACGAAATTTGCCTTTTCTCCGTTGCTTCGTCCGCAAGGTTTTGCTGGCGGCAGCCATTTTGTTTGCTGGCTCTGGGGGTTTTCCCGCTAGCGCGGGCGCTTCCGCCTTAACTGCACCTGAGGCTTTCGCCACATCGCCTGTAGCTTTCGCTTCACCCATCAATGCATCGACCGATTTGGCAGAAGCCGCTTTCAACGCCACGGCAACGTCGGCGGCAGCCGGTTCAGCTTTGGCTGGAGCCGCCGCTTCAACCGGCTTTTTATCTCCGGCCTGAGCAGCAAAAAATCCGGACTTAGAGTCGTCGTTATCGGCTGACTTTTCTTTGATCTGCGCGAGCATTTTTTTAGCCGCAGATTTTGACTTCTTCGCACTTTTCGACCCGCTTGAAGATAGAGAGAATGATGATAAACCAGGCGCTCTAACGCCACCTTCACTGCGACCGATTTCCCAGGCACTGCCCAGCATCAATAGTGCTAATAGACCCATAACGCCCTGTTGCATCCTAAGCTCCGATTCACTTGATGGTGTATCTGCAACAGGGCGAATCACTGGTCGTCAAGGGTCCAGCTTGTTTCCCTGTAGACCGTTTGCTTGAGTTGCTCGCCTGTCTTGTCGAGAGAGGAGGTATTTGGAATTCAGTGTTCGTGGTACGTGATCAACAAAGTGGCGACAAGCCACAGCGTTTGCCGATGGTCATCTGGGCGTCATCGACATCAGCGAGGATGTACCCTGTCAGATGCTCTAAATCGTACTGTGGATAGTTATCCTATTTATCGCTGGCGGAGCATCACGATACGCACCCCAAAGCCGACGATCAGCAAGACCGTGCCGGCAACGATCATGCGTGGATCGACAAAGATGGCGAGCCCAAGGCAGGTTAGGAGACCCATCCAGGAGATCAGGCGCGGATAGCGTCTAGCCTGGCTGGGCAGTCGAAGGGCAGCTAAGTTCGTTAGTCCGTAATAGATCAGCACGGTAAAAGCGCTAAAGGACCAGGTGGTTTTGATATCACCGAGCAAAACCAGGCCCGAAATCAGCGCACCGATGACCCAGACCGCGCGCTCGGGACTGCTGTTCTTCTCGTTGATCTGCTCTAGCGACTCGGGCATCTCTTTGCGCCTTGCCATGGCGAGCAGGACACGGCTGAGCCCAAGCAAGAGATTGAGTAAGACACCCACCATGGCGGTGATGGCGCCCAAGGCGACCACCCATGCCACCTGCGGTACGCTAAAGGTTCGAGCGACGACCTCAAGTGGAGCTGCCGCCGATTGTGTTGACGCAGCAAAGGCCTCGGCACCGACAACAGCGACCGCAGTGACGGATACGGTGATGTAGAGCGTCATGGAGATTAAAAGCGTGGCGATGATCGCTTTGGGGATGGTTTGAGCGGGGGATCGAACCTCTTCGCCTAGGGTCGCAATGCGTCCGTAGCCGGTGTAGGCGACGAACATTAAAGCCGTGCCGTGAAAAAGTGCGCTCGCAGACTCGAGTTCGCTCCAGCCCTTATTGATCAAAGCGGTCGCTAAGCTTAGGCGGTCGTTTAGACTGTGAGGATCCAGGCGTTCAGCTAAAATCGGCGGATCGATACTCATCCAGCCAAAGACGACGAAGAGGGTGAGGGTGATGATCGTCAATGAGACGATCACGATGTTGGCAGTGTTTGAGCGCTTTAATCCGCCAGCCACCAAGGCGGTGAGCGCTAGAACCAAGGCGAGCGCTAAGCCGACTCGATAGGGCATGTGGTCGGCAAAGCCAAACGTGTGTAAAAAATAGCCCGCACAACCAAGCGCTGCCGTTGCCGCAGAGGCGCTTTTTGCAGCTAGAAACATCCACCCGGCGCTGAAGCCGGCGAAGGGATGGATAAAGGTATGCCCGTATTCATAGGTGCCACCGCTGACGGGGTGCGCCGCTGCCAGTTGAGCGCTGGATAATCCATTCGCGATGGCGACCAAAGCAGCTAAAACTACGGCTAAAATAACACCGGTTCCGACTACTCCAGCGGCAATACCTAGGCTGACAAAAACACCGGTGCCCAAGATGGACCCAAGGCCCATCCACACTGCGCCCCAAAGACCCACCACACGGCTCAGTGCGGGTTGACTTGTCATTCTCATTGCTCCGAATGGCGTTAGCGATACTTGGCCTCGTCAAAGGCGAGTGCACCCCAGCAGGCGAGTTTGCCATTTGCTCTTAAACCACACGTTGTAAAGCGCCCAGCATCAATGGTTGCAAACGGGGTTTTATCGACCTTGAGTTCACCATAATCATTCGAGCCCCAACACGTCACCGTTTGATCGGGTTTGAGCGCACAACTGTGCTGTGCACCCGCCTGAATGTTTGTGTAGCGACCTTGGGGTGCTTGTGTTTGACCATAGCGGTTGGACCCCCAACACAGGATGCGTTGGTCTTTCGTCAGTCCACAGGTATGCCATTGACCGGCTTCGACTTGCCGAAAAATTCCTTTGGGTGGCGTCGCTTCAGTATGGTCATCGGCTCCCCAACAGCGGATCGTCTTGTTCAAGCGTAACGCGCAGTTGTGATACCCACCCGAACTCACGGATCGGAACATCCCTCTTGGGCGCTTGGTTTGACCCGATTCATTATCGCCCCAGCATGTGATTCGCCCATCAGAGCGTAAGCCGCACGAATGAAATTTCCCGGCGCTGATCGCCTCATAGCGCCCTTTGGGCACATTGAGCTGCCCGTTATCATTAGAACCCCAACAGACCACGCGTTTCTTTTTCGTGAGCCCGCAGGTGTGAACGGCTCCAGCAGCTAGGCTAACCAACGGTATCCTCGGCGCATGATCGCGCCCGCTTCGATCGTTGGCATTACGAGAGGCATAACATTGGCCTTCGGATCCGCCTTTGAGCACGCAGACATGAGACCAGATGGCGAGCACTCGAGGCGGAACTTGAAGATCGGTGCCGCGTTTGAGTTTGACCTTCCATGTGGTGGTCTTGCCTGCTTTAACACTCAGTACTTTTTTTGCCGAGCGATAGCCTTTGCGACTGACCACGACATCGTACTTACCGCTCTTTGCGCCCTTAACGCGCACCGGTAAGCCTTTGCTCACTTCAAAGGTTCCCGGACCAACGATCCTCACCTTTGCACCTTTAGGTTTTCCTTTGATGTGAAGTGTGCCGGGTTTCTTAAGCCGAATATTGAGCGCCTTGGTTTCATCGGTCTTGACCCACAGCACCCCGCGCTGAGTTTGTCGTCCTTTGGCTTTGGCTTGCCATCGGTACAGCCCTTGCGGGACCTTTTTTAGCCAGGGCTTTTTCGGGTTGATTTTGAGGCGCACTTGAAAGCCGGCGGTGCCTCGGATTTTGACACGAGCACCTTTGGGTTTGCCGGTAATATTGATCCAGCCAAGCGCTCCCGTAATGGCGCCGCCCTCGACGGCTAGATCGTTACCCTTCCCTGATTCGCTGCTTTGTTCACCGAGCAATTCGCTTATTTTGGGTTCGAGTAGATCGAGCACGGTTTCGATTTGTTTGCCTTGGACATCGATGGTTCGAATCGCTTTGACACGCTCGATATCGACAAGCTTGAGCAGTAAAACAAAGCGCATGCCGACGCGACTAAATTTACCGGTGATCATGACTCGAGCGCCAAGCGCGCCGCCGATCTCGGCGATACAACTCTCCATCTTGCAGCCGCCGGAGAGTTGGCGTTGCAACTCGACATCGATGGCGTCCATCGCTTCGGGGGTCACGAGCGTGTATCGCTCTGATTGTCCGGCGCGAATGCGGATCATTTCGGTGAGCGTGGCGGCATCAGATGCTTGGGTTTTGACGCGCTGCAACGGTGCAACGACAAGGGTCGGCTTCTCTGGCGCAGGAGCACCAATCAGCAAAGCAAGCGCCACCATGTTGCATGCAGCCACGATGATCTCCAAGCTGATACTAAGGACCAACCCAGTGGCTATTCAAGGTGCCATCACTGCCCCATGTAAATTGTGCCCGGCGATGACCGATTGCAGCGAGGTAGAGCCAGTCGATCGATTGGATCTGAATGTGGACGCGAGCGAAAGCGGGGTAGCCGTCGTGTTCACCTGCCGTTTCCTCTGCTCGCGACCTCGGCTCATCGATCGGCGATCCAGGCGTTGTTTTGACTCGGTAGCAATCGCGCGCACTCGAGTTCATGCTGTTCCATTTTGCCAGCGTTGCGTCCGTGTTGTGCTCTAGTCGTGCGGTACCCTGAACCCGAAACTGAAGCTTCTGTTTCGGGAAATAGAAATGCATTGCGATACGGTTATTGGCTTTCAGGTTAGCCCATTTTGGCGATCGGGCGTCGGTGTGGAACATGAGTTCGCGCTGCTCGGGTTCGCACCCTCGGAAGACGACCGTGCGTAAACGGGGCTCACCATCAGTCCCAACCGTTCCGACGGTCGGCGTATGGCCCGGGGAGCGACGATCTTTGACCGCTCGGCGCAGATGCCTCCAGATCGATGCCTCGACCCCCTCAAGGGTTTGATAGTCTTCCGGGTAACTCAAGCTATGCCTCGCTCACTTTCTCACTAACTCGATGATTTCCGTTCGCCGCTTCTACGCCTTGGCTTGGTCCGTTTACGCCGGCTTCCATGTCGTCTCAATACCTCTTGCGCTTGGGATTTCGCTGCGGGCGTTCGTCGAATTGCGAAGATTTTATCTTTAGCAGCGCGGACAGCTGCGTTGTGATCGACGATCGGTAGTGGGTAGGTGACCCCAGGCCGAAAGCTGGTTTGCGCTTGTTCAATCATATCTATGGTGTGCGGCTCGGCGATGCATCGGTTGGGGACGTCTTCGAGTTCAGGAACCCAGCGTCGAATAAAAATACCCTCGGGGTCCTGATCGGTTGCTTGTTTGGTCGGGGAGTAAATTCGGACGGCATTAATGCCGGTCACTCCGCTTTGCATTTGCAACTGATTGTAGTGAATCCCGGGCTCGTAATCGAGAAATTGGCGAGCCAGATATTTGCCTGTCAGTTGCCAGGGTAGCCAGAGGTGATACGACGCAAACGAGACGACCATCGCACGCATTCTGAAGTTGAGCCAGCCAGTAGCATTGAGGAATCGCATGCACGCATCCACCATGGGATAACCCGTATGTCCAGATTTCCAGGCGTCGAAATAGGCTTGATTGGGCGTTTCGTTACGCAGTCCGTCGAAGGCGCGCACTAAGTTGTTATGCTCAATGCTCGGGTCGGATTCGAGTCGCTGGATAAAGTGCCCGTTCCAATGGAGTCGCTTGTTAAAGCTCGACAGTGAGCGTGCCCACTGATTGAGTCCGCCGATGCCTTGCCGTTGACGCTCGCGGACAGATGCAATCCGCTGAAGATAGCGTTGATAAACCGTGCGAACCGAGATGGCTCCATAGGCAATGTAAGGACTCAGTCGGCTACAGGCATCTGCTCCTTCCAGCGGCGAAGACATAGCGCTTTGATAGGCTTTACCCCGTTCAAACAAGAAGCTGTGCAGCGCCGCCTGCGCAGCACGTTCACCCGGAACTTGCATCTGCGCTCGGCTGGTTGCCTCGATGCCCAGTGCGGTTGGACTGAGGATACCTTCAGACGCAATGCCAGCTGGGCAACTTATCGCAGCGGGGTGGGGAGCCATGGTCGAGCGCATGTCGCGCTCCCACAGCGCAGCCCATCCGTCGCGATCTCTAAGTCCTCGAAAAACACCTTGTTGCCGAGTTTCTCGCCACTCAATCCTACGATTTCTCGCCCACTTCTTGACCGCTAAGTCACGGGCATAGGTCTTAGCATTGCCCGTTTCTTGATGGCTGAGCATACGTCGGAAGTTGGTTTCATGGTGCAGCTGTTCAAGAACATCGACGGCGGCTCCATGCCTAGTCACCAGATATCCGCCGCGCTCGCGCAAGGCACTGTCGAGATCATGGAGGCAACCATTGACGAACTCGACGTCCGGCGTATGCGTGATTTCATCATGCAAGATCTCAGGTTCGTAGATGTACAGACAGATGCAGTGCCCTTGGCGAGCCGCTTCAAACAGCGGCTCATGATCACTCACGCGCAAATCCCGCTTGAACCAAACGAGTGTCGGTGGCTGCCTGGTGGGTGTGCTGTTTTGCACGAACAGATTCTCCAAACCTCATGACCGTTTGGAAGAAGAGTCTATTTCAAATCGACTTGAATCCGCCAGAGTGAAGAACCTCTTCGAATGCGCGAAATGGGTTGTAGGCGATCGATAGCGGCGGCTTCTACACCGCCGTTTGTGGTGACTAGACCCGACTAGATAGCAGTGGTAGTGGCACTCTCTATATTGAGCAGCAAACGACGGCTGCATAGGGAGTGTGTTGTATGAATCACGAAGAACCGCCAGTCACTCATGAAGAACCACCGGTTCACCAGGAGCTACCGGCAGCCAGCCCCCCATCTGCGGTCGAGACAAAGACCGAGGAGAAGGTCGATAAGCTGGACGATATGCTGACGAATTTGCCGTATATTAACGACACGCTCAAAGACATCGATACAAGGCAGCTTTTCGTCAAAGGCATCGTGACGATGATCCGCCTTGTCGCGATCCTCGGCTTGGCCTTAGGCGCAGTCATTTTACTCGCTGCGACCATCAAAGCCTTTGGCGGTGAACGTGCCGAGGGCGGTACGAAGATCCTTGGTGGTTTGGTCGTCTTACTTGGGTTTGTGCCGCTCATCTTATCGGTGATGGTGGTTAACCGGCGCAGCAAGCAGATTGAGATCCCGGATGGCTCGACCACCATTGAAGCGGTGATCAAGACGACCGGTACGTTGTTACGTATGTCGATCGAGGTCGTCGCAATTATTGCGGTGTTCAATCTGCTCGTGACCGGTCTGGTTCAGTTCATTATGGCTGAGGCAGACGCTGTTCAGTACGCGATATTTAGTATCATGGATGCGCAGTCGAGCTTTATGTCCGGTGGTGGCGGCGAAGACAGCTCGATCGCGCCAAGGCTCTTTGGTTTGGTCACCATGGCGGCGAGTATCGTCGTCGGGTTTGGCGTCTTGTTCGGCGGTTACTTTGGGTATGATTTACTCAAGATCGTCTACAGTTGGTTCTTGATGGTGATCGATTTTGTGCGTCGTATTTTGACGAATACGTTCCATCGCGCAAAAGGGGATAATGGCTCAGGCTGATCGTCAACACTTTGTATCTAAAATCACCCTGTGCTTGGGTGGGTTGTTGGTCTTTGGATTCGTTCTGCAAGAGCTCAACCGCCGAAGCATCCCTGAGCGCGAGCGCTGGTCGCTCGCGCCGGGGCCAGGGGTGACGGTCAAACTCGATCGCCCCGCGGACACCTTTCGCGAGCTTGAGTGGACTGATGGGTCGCTTGAACTGCCCGCCCGCTGGTTGGAAATTGTACCCGGCCCTGGGTACTTGATCGCCAATTCCATACTCAAGTCACTGGCGAGCGATTTGTTGCTCGATACTCGCTATCCGGTGGAGCTGGGCTATCGAACCACAGCCGACAATGAACGCGTTCGATTCATCGTTGTCAGCACGAAAAATAGCGCCATTGCGTCTGCCAACTTAGGCAAGCTCTTGAACGTGGAGTCCGGCGCAGGCCAGGTCGCGACGATCAGTCGAGGTGCTTTGATCGGACAGACGCTGGTTTGGAAGTCTGCGCGCCGTCAACTCGCAGTGGTTGTCGGTTCGTCCAAAGACCAAGCGCAGCATGTTCTCGATCAGATCAAGGCGGCGAATGAACCGTCCTCCAACGGGGTTCGATTAAGCTATCAGGTTGCGACACAAGCCGCGCAGGTTGACTCGCTCAGTCTTGCGCTCAGCTTTGAGGGCTTGGCGCTCAAGCTCAAAGGCAAGGCCACTACACGAGCAATCTTATCCTCTGCACCCATCGATAAAGAAAAGGTCCACTTAGCTGTTCGAAGCACCTCAAGCATGCAACCGCTTTGGGTCCTTGAGCAGCCAGATGGTTCATGGTGTCAGCGTGGTCTGACGCCCGTTTGGCAAAAGGCGATCGGCGCCACTGAGCGTTGCGTCAATGATCCACCTTTGGGTGCTTATGTTCATCTTTCAGATCGGATCTTTGACCGTTTCGATCTACCATGGCTAGGCGCCGAGGTGACCTTTGAGCAAAGCGATCAAAGCGTCGTGATTGCAGGGGAGGCAATGGCGACCACCACTCCTCGGTTCTTTCCCATCTATCGACAACTCAAGTCGCTAATGGGCGCTGAGCGTGTTCGGTAGTCGCTCGGTTTCGTGGTGCAGCTAATCGTTTATTGCGTCGTGAAAAAAGTCCACGACAGCAGCGCGCTCTGAGGTGTCTGTAATGGTTGGGTTTCCAAGTTGTCCATGCGAGTTGTCTCCCCAACAGTAGGTATAGCCTCCTACGCTTACTGAGATGCGCGCACAGCTAAAGGTCTTTCCGCCTGTGAACTGAACCCATTGCAGGTTGGGTAAGATTTCAACTTTTGCAATCCCGCTTTCATTCGGTTCACCGCCCAATTGACCGTACGAGTTATCGCCCCAGCAGACCGGGTGTCGGCCATCCGAATCGATCGCACACGTGTGGTTATCAGCGCAAAACACTTTGTCAGGAACCATGGCAAGATTGATAACCTTTGGCGAGAGGTTACCGCCTGGATTGTTAGGCTGAATTTGCCCAAAGCTGTTATCGCCCCAGCACTGAACTTGTGGTCGGTCGTTCTCTCCTGTTTTGAGGATAACGCACGCGTGTTGGCGACCTACACAGAGTGAGTCGGGGTTAAGCTGACCGTCATTAGGTATGTCGAGAATCACCCTTGGTTCAGTGGGAAACGGATCCGCCTGCGTCGTTTGGCGTCCCCAGCAAATGACTTTGGATGGATTGAGCGTGACGGCACAGATATGGTCGTCGCCGACATCAAAGGATTGGACGCTAATTGGTTGATCGTTCAGCTCCAACTGGAGCTCAAAAGGCGTGCGGTCGTTGGCGTCATTTTGACCAGGAAAAACCTGATACGAAGTGTCGCCCCAACAGGTGAGCGTGCCAAAGCCCGTATCATCTCGCTGCTGTGCGCAGGTTTTGGTTGAGCTTGATTTGATGGTCCGAAATTCACCGCTCACGAGGAGCGTCGCCGCTTCTTGCGTGTCGTTGTGGCCAAAGACACCGTTGGGTGACTGCCCTGCACAGAGCACCTGACCGTCGACGCGTAAGCCGCAGATCGTTGTACCGGTGACAGCGATCTGTTCAATGCCTTCTGATTGATTGATGGAAAACGGTAGCTCATAGGTTCGCCAGGGTGCACCTAAACTACCCCAGCAACGAGTTTTTTCTGCGCCCGCTGCGGCGCAGACGAGGTCATCGACAGCGTCAATATGCTGCGGATCGTATTGATTGTAGTTGTATCCATCGAGCGGGTGATTTCGCTCGGAGCTAATCGGGAGGCAGCTAAGACTTGATATCAGCGCCACAATGAGTAACGGCTTCATCGAGAGCTCCAAAATGACCAAAGATTCAAGCTTACGCCGAGCGCTCCAATGGCCACTGCCGTCATGCGCGCTGCGCCGAACTGATCGATCTGCTGCGTGAGATGGTTGTCCGCCGCATAGAGTGCATCCTCATCTAAGGCGTGGTCGTAGTCTTGGCGCGCCTGGATCAAATCATCGGTTGAAGGCGCCATTACAGCGAAGACCCCCACGCTCGACCCGAGTAATGCCAAGCCCAACCATGAAAATCGGCGCGGTTGAAGCTGTTTGGTCGTCTGGGCGGGGTTGTTTTGAACGGGTTTTTGGCTTGCGCCCTCTGATGTTTTTGATGGCTTGCCAAATGCCTGAACAAGCATTTTATGGACATCGTTGGTGAGTCCATCAACGAGTTGGTCTTCATTGTCATAAATCGTAGACGAGCGAGTTACGACACGTGCTTCCTCAACGGCGAGCAGTTTGATGTTGAGCATGAGTCGGCTGCCTACTTGACCGACGGAACTCGTCAGTAAGTAAGGCACGCCAAGCGCCCCACCGAGCTCCGCAAGGCAGTTGCTGTCACCGCAGCCGAGCGCTGTCTTTTGTTGCTCGAGATCGAGCATTTCACGCATGTCGCTCGCACCGAGTATTTGACCAAAGACCGGGCTCCTTTGAAACTCGGTGATTAGCCGCTCGTTTAGTAAAGAGCCGACGCCCTGAGATAAGCCGGCTTCGACTTTCATATCCATCACCGCTAGACCGGGTTTGGGGCTTGACAGCGTCGCCATCAAAACAAGTGCCACAGGCATGGGTTAATCAATCCATTCATTTGAAATAGTGACCGCGAATATGCATTATCCGTTGGGTGATGCAAGGTTCATCGTAACCCAAAGGGACCAGATTGAACGGGCGCCCGAAGCGAGGGGGTGGCTAAGAACTCTTCGCGCTGGTCGGTTCGGAGTGATGATTCTCATGCTTTATGCGCTTGGTGTCTTTCTGGGTTTCGCCGTTCTTGAGCGCGTAGCAAGCGGGTATGCATGGCCGCGTGAGCCGTGGTGGATCGTGCGTGGGCTCTTTTGGTTTGGCGCCAATTTAGCGGTTGGTCATTATGCGTCGATTGAGCTGCACGATTTGGTCGCTCATCACACCCTGATCGATCTGCATTTCCTGGGTCTATGGGCAGCCCTACCAGCGCTGTTTGTCTATGAGTTATTGACCTATGGTTTTCATCGAGCGCTCCATGCGCACCCCCTCTTGTGGCGGGTGCACCAGCTACACCACAGCTCGGAACGAATTGACGTGTGGTCGACTTGGCGCTCCCACCCGTTTGAGCAAGTCGTCTACACCACCTCGTCCGTTCTCGTCTCGGTGGGCTTGATGGGAACCACGGGTGAAGCCGCTTTTTTAGTGTCGATCGTGTTGTTGCTCGTCGGGCATCTGCAGCATTCGAATTTGAGGACACCTCGGTGGCTTGGATACTGGGTTGCGCGGCCGGAAAATCACATGCTGCACCACGCTCGTGGCGCTCATGTACTCAACTATTCCGACTTTCCGGTGATCGATATGCTGTTTGGTACTTTTGCGCTTCCGCACGAGGCACCCGCTGAGGTGGGCTTTTGGAATGGAGCGTCGAGATGCGTGATGCGCATGATGGGCGGTGTTGATGTGACCATAGCTCCGCGATCAAAAGAGCCCTTGGTGGGTCTCGACGACGGTCCTCTTGGCCCTTTGGAATAATTGGTAGCAGCAAGCCTTTGAAAGCGTCAGAGAGTGCTCAGGGAGTCAGTCTTCATGTTTCGCCTCGCAGTCATCGCTTGCCTTTGTCTGGTGCCCGCTGTCGGTCACGCAGAGCAGCCTGTCTTTGGTATGATGCCGCGCTGGGCGAACGGGTGGGGTATCCAAACGCAATATGAGTACCAAGATACGACACAAGAGCAGAGCCACGTGCTTCACTTGGAAGGTGTCTACACCTGGGCGCGGTGGATTCGAGTCACGTACAAAGTACCTTTTGTGGTCGAGGGGCGTGCTGCGGGAGCGACCGCAAGCGAGCGTGGTCTGGGAACGCCGGTTTTGGCGATGCCCCTCAAGAAGTATTTCAACCACGACGGATTGAGCGGGTCATGGTCATTCACGCCCCACGTCTTTTTGCCCGTGGCCACAACTGCATTGGATCACAGCGACGAGTATGGGGGAGTGAGTCTGAGCTATGCCCATGAAACCTACTATGATGCCGTCGATTTCGGCACGGCATTTCACGCCGTCGAAGGCGGTGAGTTTGAGGGGCACGCAATGGCGAGCTACGGGCGCAAGGTCTACGGTTTCGGAACCTTTGGTATCGGGCGACTCCGGCTTGACAGCAAGTGGCGCACGACCGGTGGTTATGAACTGCGCGCAGGGGGGGTGGCGTACTGGAAGTTTACTGACCTGGTCCATGCACAGGTGACCATGATGCGCAGCTTGGCCGCTGATGAGTTTGCCGAGGGAACATGGCTCCGTGGCGGCGTGGGTATGGTGTTTTAGCGGCTGTGCTTGGTCACGAGTTTCGAGTGGACAGGGCACCGCCGTGCTCGAAATGATCGATTTGGTCGTTTTTTGTTGGATAAACCGAAATAAAAGACCAATTAAGCTGTCGACTAGGTGTGACGGCACTGACCTGCGCTTTGTCACGATTGAGTACAGTGTGTCGTTGGACGGTAAACACTCCGGTATGGGGATTGTCATTGTTAACCTGATCGAGCATGAGCAGGTCAGAAAGATTTCGAGGGCTTGATTTATGGCGTACGAAATACCCGTTCTGTACGGCACCGAAACCGGCAACGCCGAATACTGCGCTGATATCTTGGCTGATCGAATGCGTGAGGAAGGCTTTACGGCGAAGTCCATCGACATGGAAGACTTTGACCCGGCAAGCCTGGCGTCGGAGCGCATGATCATTGTGATCACCAGCACGTATGGAAACGGCGATGCGCCGAGTAACGCTGAAGAGCTGCTTGAGCATCTGCAGACCGAAGCGTTGAACCTAAGTCACTTGCGCTTCGCCGTGTGCGGGCTCGGGGACACCTCGTTTTCTCACTTCGCCCAGTGCGGCAAGGATTTTGAGAAGGCGCTGCTTCGGTGTCAGGCAAAGCCGATGTTTGATCGGGTGGATTGCGACGCGCACTTTGAGCCTGAGTTTGAGGCGTTTACTGAAACAATGGTCTCGTTCTTAAACAGCAACAAAGGCTTACTTGACGGTGAGTCGGCAGCAAACGAGACGCCGTTGGCGGCGAGTGAGGGTGGCGAAGGGAAGGGTTGGTCTCGCGAACGGCCCTTTGCGTCCACTGTGGTTGAGAAGCGACTTTTGTCGAAGGCGGGCTCGGGTAAAGAGACCATGCATTACGAGTTCGACCTGTCAGGCTCAGGGATCGAGTTTCATGTGGGTGATTGTCTTGGCGTTCACCCGGTCAACCGCCAGGTTGACATCGCCGCAGTCGTTCAGGCGCTGGGCGCTCAAGGCACCGAGTCAGTGGTCTGGCAGCAAATGGAGTGCACGCTGACCGAAGCGCTTGAGCGAGCCTGCTTGCAGCAAGTGACGGGCGCTTGCGTCACCTATCTTGCTGGGCTCGACGGAGCGCAGACCGGTCCTGCGGCGCAGGCACTGTCTCAAGGTGAGGAAGCAATCGCTAAGTATGTTGAGTCCGTCCACGTGGTTGACGCATTGAACGGTAATCCGACGAGTGGGCTTGAGCTTTCTGCACTTTTGAAGGTGCTGCGCAAGCTCCAACCTCGCTTGTTCTCGGTGGCGTCGTCGCCAACGAGGGCACCCGAGCAGGTCGGCTTTACCATCGAGACTTTACGGTACCAGTGGCATGATCGCGAGGTGCACGGCGTGGCAAGCTGTTGGCTCGCCGATCGCATTGATGTGGGACAAAGGGTTGGGGTCTATCCCGTCAAAAACCAGAGTTTTCATTTCCCCTATGATGAGCGACCGGTGATCATGCTGGGTCCGGGTACAGGCATCGCTCCGTTTCGAGGCTACCTTGATGAGCTCGAAGCAACCGGCTCGAAAAACCCAACATGGTTGTTCTTTGGTCATCAACACCAAGCGTACGATTATTTGTACCGTGAAGAGATCGAGCGATGGCTTGAGTCTGGCGTTTTGGATCGTGCGGATTTCGCTTGGTCACGCGACCAGGACCACAAAGTCTATGTTCAAGACCGTTTGCTCGATCGAGCGAGTGATGTGTGGTCGTGGATAGAGCGTGGCGCTGTTGTTTATGTGTGCGGCGATGCGATGGGAATGGCTCCAGCGGTGGCCGACGCCTTTGCGCAGATTGCGCAAACGCAGGGTGGGCAAGCCGACGGTTCAGCATGGCTGAATGCTCTCATTGATGAGGGGCGCTACAAGACCGATGTGTATTAGATTGTATGGAGGCTTTGGGTCGCGAGTTCCCTTGGCTGTTTCGAGTTACGGATCTGGCTGAATCCAGATCGCTCTCAAATGTTGATCGCCACGAAGGCGAGAAGGTAGTGTCATGATGAAGAAGATTTCTGTGGTCCTCGCGTTGAGTGCTCTAGCAGCTTGCTCAAGCACAAACGCGCAAGAAAAGAAGGCGCCTGCGCAGGCGGAGAAGCCAACGGCTGCCAAGCCTGAGGTCAAGAAAGAAGTTAAAGCGCCGACCCCCGCCGCGGTTGAGATTCCAGCGGATGCGGTGAAGATTGTGATTGAAGGTAATGATGCCATGCAGTTCAATCTGAAAGAGGTCAAAGTTGCTGCGGGCAGTACGGTCGCCTTGACCCTTAACCACGTGGGTAAAATCGCGAAAGCAGCAATGGGGCATAATATTGTCATCCTTGCTGCAGGTACGGATGTGAACAAGTTCGCGGCGAGTGCGATGACCGCCAAGGATGAAGACTATGTTCCGAGCGCCCAAGCGGCTTCGGTGATTGCTGCGACCAAGCTCATTGGTGGTGGTGAGTCCGATACGGTCGTCTTTAAGGCACCTGCTGCCGGAACCTATGACTTCATTTGTTCGTTTCCAGGGCACTATGCCGTGATGAAGGGTAAGTTCATCGTCGAGTAGTCGCCGCTGAGGTTAAGCTATGGTGGGGCCACCCAGAATGGCGAAGACCGTAAATTGAGGTAGCCAATGGCTGTAAGCGAGCCGATCGCCCTGCCACTTTGAGTGGAGGGCATCGGCCGCTTTAATATGCGCAACCGACTGGTCCAACCAGCGACTGTCATGGGTTGCTTGATACGCAGCAATCAAGCCCCAAACCCTCGATGCATTAATGCCCATATGATGAACGGAGTGATACTCACTGACCGTCGCTTCAGGTTGCATGTCGTGTCGCTCGATCCACGCCTTTAGGCGTTGATTCCCAAGCGCCCTTTGGATCACGATGGTTTGCAATGCCCAGCGTGAAAAGAAATAGCCTGGCTGCTTGCTGTCTTGGGATAAGTCGGCTGGATTGTTCAGGATCTGTTCTTCGATTCGAACCTTCCAGTCGTTCAGCTCTTTCTCGTTTCCACATCGGCTATACCAGGTTTGGAGTGCACTGAGGACGAAGCAGGGCTCTTGGTAATCTTTGCCGCCGCTGCTGAGATTTTGTGGTCTGAGCCAGGTGGCGAGATCGTCCGCAATTGCCTGGGCTTTTGGCTCATGATCAGTCGCGCATTCATGTAGGAGGAGCGCACTCATCAAATACAGAAGCCAGGCGCGACCATAGGGTCGCTCAAAATGCGGCTCGGCTTCGAGTCGCGCAAAGACGTGATCGAGCGCTTCGCTGTCGAGACGACTGACCATCCAATCCGCTTGGGCTTGCCAGCCCATCGCCTGACTACCCAGGAGCATGGCGAGATGACCATGAACCGCCGAGTGCCAATCCCAACATCCATGAAAGATCGGATCTTCTGTATCCATTTGGCGCATCTCTGTCGAAATGACTGCCAGATACTTGAGCAGTAATGTTTTTCGCTCTTTGGGCGCAATCAGTTGGTGCTTTGTCTGCGTCATCAATCGGTGCGCTCAGGGGTAACAGTTTGCAGCTCGCCCACAATCGTACAGTGGGCGGTGAAGGCGTTGGACCACGGCACGGTAGTTGTTGTCATTGATGCAGGGTGGATCTTTCGCATCGCAGTGGCTTGAGTCCAGGCAGTGCCGAATACAATTGCGCTGAGGCGTTTCGCCAAAGCAGCTTTGAAAGCAGTGTTCGAGAACCACGCATGCGGGGGTTGCTTCGCAGCGTGTTGCGAGCTCCGAGCAGTGGGTGTGCAAGCAGGCGTCGAGTTGCGCGCCGTCTGGCGGTGCTTGGACCGGCTGCGCTTCATGCAGACATTGGCGGAATTGGCGCTCAATATAGGCGATGACCTGGTCTTGAACGCCACCACGATTGCATTGACGTACGTTGTGTCCGGCACCTCGGGCTAAGATCAATTCCGAGTCTTGACCGAAAGCCAGTAGCGCGTCGTGTAGACGCTGAGATTGAGGCGTGGGTACGGTACAGTCTGCTGTGCCATGAATCGTCAAAAAGGGCGGCTCGTTACCATCGATGTGAGTGACCGGACTCGCTTGATTCCAGCGCTCGGGGCAGTCGCTAATCGAGCAGCCTGCCAGCATGGTCTCCGGTGAGTCCTCGCAGAGATGACACAAACCGCCTGAAGGGCAATTATTGGTCTGTGTATCGTCGTCCATCAATGCCAACTCGGCTGGTCCGTAATAATTGATCACAAGATTAACGGCGCTTGAGCTGTTGGCGTTTCCTAAGCTCGGGTCGTCCAATTCGGTCACGCCCATGCTCGCGCCAAGAAACGCAGCGAGGTGTCCACCCGCAGAGGAGCCAGCGACGGCAATTCGATCAGGGTCAATGCCGTAGGTGCTGGCGTTGGCGCGCAGCCATCGAATAGCTGCTTTGACGTCAACAAGTGGCGACGGCCAACCTTGATCGGATAAACGATAACCTAAGGCGACCAAGACGTAGCCTCGGCGGCTAAAATCACCAAAACTGATGACCGATTTCGAGCCGGCACGCCAACCGCCTCCATGGATCCAAACGATCGTAGGGCTTGGTCCTGGGGCTGTGGTTTCGATGATATCGAGCCTTTGTCGCTCATGATCTGAAGCGTAGGCGATGTCCCGGTGACGGCTGCCCTCTTGGTAGATCAGCTCGCATACTTGCATCGGAGTCTCGGTGCCTACGTCGGTTCGACCCGTGTTCCCGCTGTCTCTATGCTCACCAGCATCGATCCATGGTCTTGAGCCCGTGTCCTGAACCAAGTTTGCATCGACGCGCTGTCCTCCAGCATCAAGGGTAACGGTTTCCTCGGTGCAACCGAAGCTGATGAGTATGCCAATGCATAAGCGTAGATGTTGCATCATGCGCCTATTCCGCTGCTCGCCGACGTGCCAATTCAATCAAAGAGCCATAGGTGGGATCAAAGGTTTGGATCACATCGATAACTTCCATCGTTCGAGGATCGATAACCGAGTTGAGCGGCGTACCAAAACGTACGCTGCCACCACCCGTTCGAGGGATCATGCTGAAGCCGTTGTCATAGCCGACATAACTGGTGTCGAGATTATAGGTGTCACGCCAGTGGTTTGCACCTTCCATGGAGGCGGGCTTTGTACCGTTTGAGTCTTCGATTTTCAGCGTCAGCACCTTAATATTCAAACCTTCTTGTCGCCAGTTAGACAGCATTTGCGTGAGCCCAGATGCCTGCGATGTACACCGCGAGCAGCCGTATTGAGACGTGATGAGCAGCACAGCGTGAATGCCGCGCGAACCGTCACAATCAAAGAACTCTTGAATCCTTATTTCACGCTCTTGTGCCTCGCCAGGACCTAAGCCTTGCCAGGCTAAAGTGGGTGGGACAAAATCACCCACACCGACACCCCGATGGTTTGAGGGCCAGTCGCATGGTGGTGGACCGGTATCGGGTCGAGGCGAACCGGCGTCTGGTGAAAATGCACCCGTATCTCGTCCGAGTACGCCTGCGTCTTGGGTTGGCTGACCTGTGTCGGTATTGGCAGGCAGATTGCCGCTATCGGATACCGACCCTCGACGGGAACCGGATGGTGGTGGCGGGCCGCATGCCGCATGCAGAAGGAGTGTCGTGACCAGACTAAAGCCCAGGTGTCGTCGATCCATTCATCACTCCACTCAGAACGTTTGCTGATTGAATCCGGTACAGTTTGTCACTCTTGGCAATTTTGCACAAATCACCTTGTGTCGGGCTCGGGAACGGTCTTGAGTACTCGGAGTGGCGATGATTTTGCAGGTCGCCATGGCGCCTCGTTGATTCCTGGGTTAATTGCTTGGTGTTCAGCATATCAGTTTGTTGAAAAGGGATGGCGGGTTTGACCACTCAATCATCACCAAAGCGGGGTACATGGCGGCGTCGACTTCTGCAGTTCGGCTCGTTCTTGCTTGGTGCGCTTGGGGCATTGTTTGCCTGCGCTTATCCTGAAATTGGGCGCGCCCCATCGGGCGATCACTTGGACCGAATCGCTAAGTCGCCGAACTACAACACCAAGGCGAAGCGTTTTGTGAACCCGCGTCAGCGCGCGTACGACGAGGCTCGTAAGGGCTTGACGATGGGTGAGTTTCTTAAGGCGGCTTGGTTTGGTCAGCAGAAGCGTTCCCCGGATGGTAAGTTGCCGGAGTCCAAAGTGGATCTCGAAGCCTTTCTTGCCAGCGATCGCTTAGCTTACGTTTGGCTGGGTCACTCGACCATCTTGCTGCGAATCGATGGTCAAACTATTCTGATGGATCCCATTTTTCACAACGCGGCACCGCTCTCGTTTCTGGTGAGGCGATTCCAGCCGCCTGTGCTGAAATTAGAGGAGTTGCCGCCGATCGATTTGGTACTCATTTCGCATGATCATTACGATCATCTTAGCCGTCGATCGATTCTGTTTTTTCGTGACCAAAAGACAAAGTTTATCGTTCCTTTGGGCTTGTCCTCTTATTTGGAGGGCTGGGGGATCGCTCCTGAGCGAGTGACGGAACTGGATTGGTGGCAGGAGGTGGAGTGGGAAGGGCTCAAAGTCGTCTGTACACCATCTCAGCATTTCTCGGGTCGCTCGGGGGTGAATGCGAATCCGACCTTGTGGGCATCGTGGACTGTAGTTGGGTCATCGCAGCGCTTCTACTTTAGCGGTGATTCGGGGTACGATCAGCACTTTCGTGAAATTGGGAAGCGTTTTGGTCCGTTTGATGTCGCCTTTATGGAGTGTGGTCAGTACAATCCCTTGTGGCCTATGGCACACTTGTTCCCCAACGAGACCGTTCGCGCGGGCCAGGAATTACGAGCACATGCGATTCAACCCATTCATTGGGGTATGTATCAATTATCCCACCATGACTGGTTTGAGCCTCCAGAGTTCTCTCGGCGCTTTGGTGAGGAACTCGGGCTACGCGTCCTGACACCGATTCTTGGTCAACTCGTCGACCCCAAGCGTTCGGTTACATTTGAGCGCTGGTGGAAGGATGCGTTGCCACCTAAATCGTCTCAATGAGTGGTCCTTGCGCATGCTCATCCCAGCAAAAGGTTTGGCTTCTCCCATCATTTGGGCTCATCGACTTGCTGGTCAGGCGACATCAACCGGTTCGCTAGCGCAAAGCCACCAATCAGCAAACCAACGACGGCATAATCGAGCACCGGAATGCGTGTGATCTCGTGCCACTGAGCTAAACGATCGGTCCAGATATAGACACCGATCATTGAGGCCAAAAAGGCGACGGCGATGCCTTGGCGAAGTCGACTTGACCAACCCAAGCCATGCATTTGGGTCAAGATAAACACGCTGCCAAAGCCGTAACCAAACATGGCCCACATCCCTTTACCCTGGGCGTAGGCCACAAGAACGGCGTGAGGGATGACCAGAATTTCAAGGAAGAGCGTCCACCAGCGGTTCATGTGGGCGCGGTTGAAAATCAATACCGATTGCCAGAGTAAGAGCAGCAGATAAAAGAAGCCCCAGAGATGACCGGTGGTGGCGACGGCAGGGTGGTACCAAAAGGTGTAGATGAGCGCCCAGGAGAACAGGTAGCCATGGTAGGCTTTGGTGACAGCAAGAAGGCGTTTGGGTAGCTTGGTCCCCTTACCCCAAAACAAGCCGCGTCGAGGCGCTTCTAGAATCAAAATAACCATGAGCATGAGCGCGACTGAACCCAAAGCGGTGACCTCGGGAACGTCTTGCGCTAAGCCGTCAAACCAAAGGTGGGTTTGCAGGATATGCAGGCCCGCAAACAGGACGTTGACCGCCACCATTGCCCAGTTGAATCCACGCATTTTATCGCTGAACCCAGGCTTCTTTCGCTGGGCGTAAGCGATGATGATCCAGACCGATAGGTTGTGCCCCG
Source organism: uncultured Candidatus Hydrogenedens sp. (assembly GCA_902574205.1). GTDB lineage: Bacteria > Myxococcota > UBA4151 > UBA4151 > UBA4151 > CACGMS01. The sequence continues at coordinate 98,707 of CACGMS010000001.1, forward strand.
CATAACCGAGCCAGGCGCTGAGTTGGCTCCAGGAGCTGGGTTCGACCAGGCGCCATGGGTAGTTAAAGGGTTTGGTGGGTCCGATGAGCGCAAAGTCGCTCAAACCGGCAGCGGTGGCGGCAATGATCGCGGTGATGGCGCCAGCAAAGAGGACGCCGCCGATCAGCGGTTTGTAGGCCTGAGTGAGCACGATCATCGCGTCCATAATCTGTGATCAAAGTTTGGGCAGAGCGGTGCTCTGAGGTCAACTCTAATGAAACCGGTGATTGCGTGAGTCCAGTTGACGCCGCACGCCGCTGCGGCGACTCTAGGCGCGCCGATTGTTGCGAGGGACCGTCTGATGCTTCGACTCGCTGCGCTCCTGGTTGGAGCGGTTGTCTGGTTTGGTGTCGCTTCGAACGCGATGGCTTGCGGTCAACAAACGCATACCTGGATCAGCCTCGAGGCGGCACGTCTACTGCCTGAAGGCCGGCTCAAAGAGCTGCTCAGCAGCGAAGAGGGGCAACGATATCTGGTGAACGGGAGCATGTTCCCTGACGGCGGCTACGCGATCAGCCACCCTTACGGCGAGGCGGCGCATTGGGCGCCTTTTCATATCGGCTACGCCGACTGGGTGCGCGCGAATCACCCCGATCCCTACGCATCCGATGAGGGGCGGCTGCATCTCGCCTTCTTGATGGGGGTGGTGTCGCACGGGCTCGCCGATGAGTTTTACGACGCCACGTTCTTCGCTGCCTCTCGTGTGTACGACGCCGTGGATGGGGTTCCCGATCATCACAACAACTTTGATACCGCCTCGGACATCTTATTCGCCGCCGCCTCGGGACAGCGCTTGGATCCGGATGCGAGCCTGCCGATGGAGGCGATCCTTCATGTGTACAGTCAGGTTTTGCGCGTGGACGTGAGCGCCGATCAGATCGAGCGAGGGCAAAACTTGCTGCGCACGGCGGCGTGGATTGTCGCCATCTCTGCGGATGACCCGTCCGAGGTGGTGGACTCGGAGCGCCAATACCCTTGGGCGGCTGAGCATATTAACGATCGCAGCGTCAGCGGCAGCCCGCCCGTGATCGCCGAGGCGGTCGCCTCCTACTGGAAGGGTTTAGAGAAGCGGGTGCTTGAGCCAGGGCAACCCGATGACTCGCCTTTAGCCTACCAATGGCCTCGCCCGGGTGAGCCCTTGGCGGCGCGTGCCAAAGAGGACCCGGCGAGCCGCATCGCGCTAATGCTCAGCCGGGCGGTGGGGGAATCGGATCAACTCATCGAGTTGGGCACCGTGGCCGACCATGAGGGCGGTGACATTGAGCACACCAGCTGGTTCTTTTACCGTGACCACAGCCACATGGTGGTCGCCGAGCCCGCCACCGAATGGCCGGAGACCGAGCGGGTGCATTACCGCTTACCTGAGGGGCTTGAAGCCTACGATGGCACGCGCTTAGAGGCGCCTGCGGACATCACTTTTCGCACCAAACCCTTGTCCGAGCCTGAACTGCCAGCAGAAGGGTGCTCGTGCAACGGGCTAGGCAGTAGCATTTTCGGTTTATTGGCTTTGGCTGGGCTGCGTCGGCGCTTTAACCAGCCTAGCGATTAGCCCCATTTGGCGATGGCACTAATTGCAGCAGCACCAATGATACAACCGATAACTCCGCCAACGGGTCCGATGGCCCCACCCGCAGCTAAGCCGATTTTACCGCCGCTGAGGTCGAGCCCCGCGACCACGACGTCACGTCTAGGGTCTGAATCACCGCTGTCTTGACCGTACTTCAACCAAAATTTGACTGAGCCTCCGCCAATTCCTCTGGCAATCCGACCCGAGTTACCTCCATCATAAGCGCCTCGCCCACGGCCGATATCAGCAAATGCTGAGTGCGCGTGTTCGGCTGCGTTTTCATCGGGCGCAAATCCATCAACAACGGCTCGTACGTCGTTGACGAACCAGTCCGGAACACTGTCCATGGTTGCCAGATGAGCATAGAGCCCCTGAGCAAGTGTACCTCCCTCTGGAATGGCTTGGAGGACCTTATTGAGTTCTTTGATCACCTCGCCGCTGACGCGTTGCGTTTCCCCGCAGTTGTAGCCCAATTCGCACATCCAATTTGCGACAGTACTGCTTAGGCGGCTGATGTTGCTGGCTGGGTTATCACCCAACGTGATTTCACCTGATTCGAGTTTTTCTTTGATCATCAGGACTGCCGCGTTGTGCAGCATGCCTAGCTCTTGCTCGCCAACACTCGGAATCGGCTCCGTTGGTACGGGTTCACTCCCTGCGTCGGCGACCTCTTCGCCGGCATCAGCGGTGACAATGTTCTGCTCGGGTGGGCACTCCTGAGAAACATATCTGGTTCTGGTTCCGTCGTCACCACAGGGCCCTGAGCCCATCAAAAGTACAACGAAGGCAGCGAAGAGTAGGCGAGCGTTCATACAAGACACCTTTCGAGGGGTTCGAACTCTAAGTTTAGGGTGGGATCCTGGTGAAGACAAGATATCGAGAGAGCCAAGAGGCTGTGTCTACCCTCTAAAACTCGCTTAGGTTCTATTGAGCCTCAAAGGCGCCGAGGCGTTTACGCGCCTCGGCGAAGGTCTCTTTGACGTCCTGTGCGAGCTTGGGGTCGAGTTTTTCGAGTCCGCCATAAAGACCGCTCGCTTCTTCAAAGCCTTTGTCCATGGCTTGGCGCATCAACTCGGCAAACTCGGAGCGCTCGGACTGAGACCCCTTGACTTCGCTGGGTTGCTTTTGCGCTTTAAGAAATGAATCAAACATAGCGATGGCGACTCCGGCTAAGCGCTTGCCACGCGCCTGCGGTGAGTCGTCGTTTACCTTGGGTGGGTTGGTGGCATCGTAGCGATTAACCAGGGTATTTTTGAGCTCTTCGACCTGTTTGTTCAGGCGCGCCTTGGTGCGCTCCATCAACGAGGGGATCTCGTGCCGTTTGAGGTGCTCACTAAGCGCTGACTTCATCTGGCTCTGGGCGCTGCGTTCAAATTGGTTGCGTTGCGCACGCTCACGCAGCGCCGAGAGTTTGATGGACGACTCTAAGTCGACGTACTCGATGGAGATCGCCGGAGGACGCGCAAAAGACGGCGGCTTGGTTGCGATGTTGTGGGCACCAAAGGCGCCGATTTTGTGAACCACAGCCGCTCCCTCCTTGGTGCTTGCCGCTAGTCAGTTTAGCAGTTTGCTCGTGTCGATTCTAGTCCGATAGCTAATAGCGTATACCGCAGCACATCATAGATTTTTCAGCGGTGGTATGATTATTACCGTTTACACAAGCCCTTTGGCTTCCTGCTGTCTGCGGACCTTCCGCATTAAAGCCATAAAAGTTACTTCGACATTGGACGGTCGATGTCACCTCACGACCCCAAGCATTGTAGCGGCAAGCGTGCCGCTGGTATGCGAACCTACAACTGCCACCACCATGGCTGTTTCCTGCTGTCGTCGTTGATATTTCTCCATCTGACTCGCAGCGGTGTGTCACAGTTTGACAGCTAAAAACCGGCCGGTCGCCTGTATAGCGTCCAGTCTCACCGTTGACTTGGAAGACCACATTACCGGCACGATTACGCATAACCAAGCCTTGATTGTTATCAGAATTAAGTTCGACAGCTGCATTACCTGCCTGATTACGCATCACCAATTTACTACCCATTAGAGTTTCGATGCCTGAGCGCGTGCGCAACCAGCCATCGGCCTCTAAATCGTTGCCGGCATAGATGGTGCCGTCTTCGAAGGTTTCGTCAAAGTGCAACGACCAGCTGTGCAGCGTGCCCTCGGCGCCGGCGTCGGCGTCGATCACCACCAAGCGCCAGACCCCGGAGGCGTCCTCGCCGACCATGCGCTCAAGACTGCTGCTCGCCGGCAGCGTCTCTCGCCCGTAGCGGGTGTTGATGTTCTGTCCGGCGCCGGCCTGGTGCAGCACCACCTCGGTGCCTGCGGGCGAGGTTAAGGTGACCGACAGCTGGCTGGTGTCTGGATGATCAATGCGCAGCTGGACCGTGAGGCGCTCGATGCCCTCTTGCAGCTGGATGTTGCTGTTGATCAGCCCGGTAATACCAACCAAGTTGGCGTCGGGGATGGCGATCGGATTTTGCACCGAGGCGACCGATTGTCCGGCGACGACGTTGCCTAAGTTCACGTCACCTTGTCCTTGAAACCCTTGCGCAAAACCGCCGGCGGGTCCGGCTGGACCTTGATCGCCTTGAGGACCCGCAGGACCTTGAATACCTTGATCACCTTGCGCGCCTTGTGGACCGGCTGGACCCTGGACGCCTTGGTCGCCTTGGTCGCCTTGCGGTCCGCGCTCACCAGCTGGGCCTTGCTCGCCGCGCCCAGGAATGTCCGGACCTACCCAATTGCCCGTTTCATCGATGACCATCTGCTCGCCGATGGTGACCGTGCGTGGGTGGATGTTGCGCCCAGCCACGTCGCCTGCTTGTTGGGCAAAGGGCACCGCGCCCAAGCGTTGGCGCGGCGTGAGCTCATCGCCGTCATCGATGGTTAGGCCTAAATGCAAATCGGCGCGGTTAAAGAGCCCGGCAGGAAAGGGGGTCTCTCGCCCCAGACTCACGCTAAAGGCGCCTTGGCGCACCACCACGTCGGCGACGCGCTCGGTCCAGACCGCCTCGCCGCCTTGTCCTTGCTCATACAGAGCAAAGCGCAGCGCCACGACCGCCTCTAAGGGCTGGTCGTTTAGGTCGGTTAGAAAGCCGTCGTAGATCATCGGGCGCGCCTGAGCCGGCAGCGCTGCGAGGACGGTAGCGAGAAGAACAATGAACTTAAGGCGCACGAAAGCCCCCTTTGAGTTTGTAGCGGTCGTTGGTAGGCCCTTTGGCATCGAGGGCTCTTAGGCGACCGCGCACACGGTATCCCGTGCCTTGCATGGCGCCGCCTTGAGGCGGTCGACGCTGCAGACCGGGTGCTCGGTAATCAGGGCGAGCCGGGTTGGGGTCGCAATCGTCCCCTGCGCCGTCGCCGTCGGTATCGGTTTGGTTGGCGTTGGAAAAACCAGGGCAGTTGTCGCGCGCATCGGCGATCCCGTCGCCATCACTATCAAGCGGAATGCATAGACCTTCTCTGCAGCTAAAGCCCTCTTCACAGTCGCTATCTTGCCCACACTGCGGTGCGTCGGGTGGGTCTTCGTTGCAGCGCTCGTTGCGGCACCACAGCGAGGGCGGACAGTCACGATCGACCGCACAAGGGGGGCGCAAGCAGGCCGCCGTGCACAGGTCGGTGTCGTCGTCGTTGGCGTCATCGCAGGCCTCAAAGCCGGGCTGCCCCTCCGAGCGGTCCATACGCACGATCCCGTCGCCGCATACCGCCCCTTGGCAGGTGCTCACGCAGGCGTCTTGGTCGACGTTGTTGCCGTCATCACAGGCTTCATAACCTTCATCGAGCGGAGTCAGGTCTTGCCGGGTGATGCCATCGCCGCAGCGCGCCACTTGACAGTTGGCGGCGCAGGCGTCGGTGACGTCGGTGTTGCCGTCGTCGCAGGCCTCGCCCTCATCGACCACGCCGTTGCCGCAGGTTGCTGCGGCACCACCCGCACCAGCACCGCCGGTGCCATCCGAGCCGGAGCAGGCGGCGAAGAGGGTGAGGATACACAGAAGTAAAGACCGTCTCATCATGGACACTACTTTGGCCTAGGTGTTGGTCCTCAACAAGGGGTTGAGACACCTCAGGGGCGGTCTCTCTCGCCTCGATGTCGGCCAACACCTTGTCAACGGTTCTCAGAGATGGGCACATTGATTCTCGAAGCAAAGGGTGCATCATGGCGTGGGACTGGGTTGCCATACCGGTAGTGAGCGGCTTGATCGGCTGGGGCACCAACGCGCTCGCCATCAAGATGCTCTTTGCGCCGCTGACTCGTCGAGGTGTTGGGTTTTTAAGCTGGCAGGGGATCATGCCCGCCAATGCCGAGCGCATGGCGACGATCTGCGTGGAGCTGATGACCTCCAAGCTCATCAATACCCGAGCCTTGTTTCGCCGGATTGATCCGGATCGGGTCGCCAATATTATTGGTCCAGCTTTAGAAGACCATGCACAGAGCATCGTCGAAGCCGTCTTAGCGGCTCGCTTTCCTAGGCTCTGGCAGGTGATGCCCGAGGCGCTCAAAGCCAAAGCACGAAAGCGGATGCAAGCTCAGATCCCGGTGGTGGTTGATCAGTTGATGACCGACCTGAACAAGGACCTTGATGAGTTTTTAGACATCAAAGCCTTGGTGGTGGGTGCCTTTGTGCGCGACCGCGCCTTGCTCAATGAATTTTTTTGGCGCTGCGGCGAAGCAGAGTTTCGCTTTATCTCGATCAGCGGCTTGTATTTTGGCGCTCTGCTCGGGATTCCCGTGGCGATTTTATGGGTCATCGCCCAGCCAGGTTGGTTGTTGCCAATCACTGGCTTGCTGGTCGGCTGGGTGACCAATTGGCTGGCGCTCAAAATGATCTTTGAGCCGCTTGAGCCCAAGCAGGTTGGTCCGTTTCGTTGGCATGGTTTGTTCCTCAAGCGACAAGCCGAGGTCAGCGAAGCGTATGCGGCGTTCTTTGCGGAGCGTATTTTGCATCCCCAAGCGCTCACCCATGCGGTGCTTGAAGGGCCTGCAGCGGATCGTTTGGTGGGGTTGGTGCAGGTCTACGCCGGTGAGGCGGTCGATACGGCGGCAAGCTTAGCCAAGCCGGTGGTCACGCTCGCTTTGGGCAGTCGCGCATGGATTGATCTTAAGGCGTCGATCTCGAGCCGGCTCGCCCAGGTCGTTCCTGCGGAGCTCGATCGAGTGCAGGATTACGCCGGCGAAGCGCTCGATTTAGAAGGTGAGCTTGAGCGAAACCTCAAGAGTTTACCCTATGAGGACTTTGAGCAGGTTTTACGCCCGGTGTTCAAGGAAGACGAGACCACCTTGATTGCGGTAGGCGCCGCGCTTGGCGGCGTCGCTGGGGTGATCCAGTTAGTGCTCTTGGGCGCAGCGTAAAGGCTCAAACGCCCTGAATAGTGACCGTCAGCTGGCGCGTCGTTGGGCGAGCTCGGTGTTCCCAAAGGTAAACCCCTTGCCAGGTGCCTAGGGCTAAACCACCATCGGTGATCGGTATGGACAAGCTGGTTTGCGTCAAAACGCTGCGGACATGCGCCGGCATATCGTCGGGACCTTCTGCGGTGTGGCGATAGAGCGGGTCACCCTCGGGGACCAAACGCGCAAAGAAGGCGTTGAGGTCATGCTGGACGTCCGGGTCGGCGTTTTCTTGAATGATCAGCGATGCCGACGTGTGGTGAATGAACACGTGACAAAGGCCAACGTCGATACCCGCTGCGCACACCTCATGGCAAAGAAGTTCAGTGATCTCGCATAGCCCCTGAGTGGGGGCTCGAACGGTGAGTCGACGGTGAATCATCGAATTCAGGGATAGCCACCGATTTCAAGAACTGTTCCATCGGTTTGCGCTGCTGCGAACCAACTGTTTTGGTTCTCGCTCGTTGAGGTGAGGTAGAGTCCAAAAGCGATGCTGCCCTGCGCGTTGTTGAGCATCGTTAATGCGGCTTGATTGAGCTCGATAGAGACTGGCGCAAGTCCATTGGCTTGGGCAATTTCAACGGTTCCATATTCAGTTCCGCTGCGTAAATCTTGAATCACCCGGTCTGGGCTTCCGGCAGATCGCAGCGTGTCAATATCTGTTGAGACATCGTACACTACTAGGGTTTCCGTTTCGTCTAAATCCTCGCCAACGAGCAAGCCTTGCATCCGCAAGGTTGCACTCGCAATACTGCTCAATTGGTCGCTCAGATCAAAGACGACAAATCCACTGACCGGACCTAAGAAGTTGTCACCGTTTTGTTCGGTGTTAACGCGCCCCGCTGCGATCAAAACATTGGTCGGCACATGCTCGCTCTGACCATTTTGGAAGGAACCGTGCCAGCCTTGATCGACGACAGGTATGGCACGAACTTCTGGCGCGATGCAGCTGCCCTCGATACACAGCTCATTCCACGCACAGGCTTGATTGCAGGCGCCGCAGTGGTTGGTATCCACCGCCGTATTCACGCAGGTGTTGTTGCATTCGGTGGTGCCGCCGACGCAGACCAAGCCGCATTGTCCGTCGACGCAAACGCCGTCACCGGCGCAGGTGTTGTCACAGGCGCCGCAGTGCTTCAGGTCGATCTGCGTGTTGACGCACACGCCGCCGCAGACGGTGAGGTTGTCTTCGCAGACCAGCGTGCATTGGCTGTCCACGCAACTTTGAGGACCCAGGCACATGTTGTCGCAAGCACCGCAATGGTTGGTGTCGCTGGTGGTGTTGACGCAGGAGCCTGCGCAGTCGGTGGTTCCGCCCACACAGGACAACCCACAGCTCCCGGCTTGGCAGACTTGACCAGCAGGGCAGGCGTTGCCGCAGGCGCCGCAGTTGCTCGGGTCAATTTGAAGATCAGCGCAGCTATCACCGCATAAGTCGGTGCCGCCAAAGCACTCCAGGACACAAGCGCCCTCCGAGCAGATCTGACCCACTGCGCAGCTGTCGCCGCAGGCGCCGCAGTTGGCGGTATCATTTTGCACATCCACGCAGACCTCGCCGCAAAGCGTCGCGCCCTGACAGGGTTCACAAGCGCTCCAAACGGCGACACACGACAGCAAGACCAAGATGCGCATAAAAGACCTCCAACTCTTGGTTTGAAGGTGAGCCTCAAGATGGTCAAGCCCGCGCGCCTTGCGCCATGGGTAGAAAGTGCCAATGATGAGGTATGGATCATCAAGCACTTATTCCCGATTTGATCTGCGCCTTGTACGAAGGCTCAAGCGCGCCGCAGGACCAACACTTAGCAGAAGCTGTTCTCTTCTCTGATCCTTTGGTCCGGGTCTCTGGTCGTGCCAAAGTCGCACGAATGTTCGCTCGATTAAATGGATTCTTTGCCGCCACCAAGGTGGTGACTTTGAATTGTGAAGAGCAGCGAGAGAGCTACAGCCGCTGGAGTTTTGATATCGATTACGCGCGCAAAGAAGGTGCAAAGCCGATCCGCTTTCATTCGCATCTCGAAGTCACGAGTGATGGCGGCCAGATTCTCAGCATCACCGAGCATTGGCATCAACCTTATGAATTGCGGGGTGGAACCAAAGGGCTGATCCCGAGGTGGATGCGCGCCACGGCCGGGTGGGTGGTGTCTTAGCGCATTCAGGTTGTGCGCATCGATCAGTCTCTACTTCTTCTTCGGTCGCCTTGGCTTGGGTCGAGCAAACTGCATCGCCTCGGCGCGGCTCTTCTTTTGAACCGTTTTGGCTTTTGCTGAGGCGCCTTTACTCGACTTCTTGGACTTCGCTGATTTTGCCGGTTTGGCTTTCGCTTTGCGCTTTGGCTTTTTGTCGCTGCGCTTGTCTGGGCGTTTTCGCTCGCCGTCGGTATCTCGGTTGCGCCCTCGGCTGCGCTCGGGGCGACGGCCTCGAGAGGGTGCATCTTGGGAACGAGCCGAGCGTTTGGGCTCGGGGCGCTGGTCCATGGGGGTCATTTTGAGCTGGCGACCACAGGTCCATGCCCGCGCAAGATGATCGATAAGCTCGGGCGATAAATCGCTGGGTAATTCGACCGTGCTGTACTCGTCTTGAATGCGGATCCTGCCGATTTGCCGGCTGGGGATACCGGCTTCGTTAGCGATGCAGCCCACCACATGCTTGACCTCTAAGCCGTGGCTTGAACCCACATCGAGTCGATAGCGAGAGGCGCTGCTCGAGTCCAACCGCTCCTTACCTTTGTTGTCACCGCGTTCCGAATCTTCGAGCGGTCGCTCAGCGACGATCAATGGTCGTTGCAGTTGGTGCAGATAGATCATCGCTGCCGCGATCGAGCGCGCGCTTGCGGTGGTGTTTCCGTCTTCCCAAAGCTCATCGACATGGCGCTCGACCAAGGCTTCATAAAAGGCGAGGTCGTTGCCTTCGATCGTTTCAGCGATCAGATTTTTGAGCGCATGGATGCGCTGCTCGCCGATCTGCGCGCCACTCGGAACACTCATGCGCTCGATCGGCTGACGCGTGGTCTTCTCGATCAGTTTGAGCAGTCGGCGCTCGCGCTTAGCGACGAACACGATCGCTTGTCCTTCACGCCCTGCACGACCGGTGCGCCCAATGCGGTGCACATAACTCTCAGGGTCGGCGGGGATGTCGTAATTGACCACGTGACTGACACGCTCAACGTCCAAACCACGGGCGGCGACGTCAGTGCAGATGATCACATCCACTTTGCCCGCTTTGAGCCGGTCAACGGTTCGCTGCCTGGCGTCTTGACTCATCTCGCCCGAAAGCGGTGAGGCGGCAAAGCCACGCGCTTCGAGCTTGTCGGCGAGGTTCACCGTCGCCGTGCGCGTGCGGACAAAGATTAGCATGGCGTCAAAATCTTCGGCTTCTAAGATGCGCGTGAGGGCTTCGAGTTTGTTGTAGCCGGTGACTGCCACGTAACGCTGTCGAATGGCTTCGACTGTGGCGGTTTTCGAGGCGATCGCGACATGCTCGGGTTCACGCAAAAATTGTTGCGCAATGCGCTGGATCGGCTTGGGCATGGTGGCTGAGAACAGCGCCGTTTGACGGCTAGACGGAGTCTCTTGGAGAATGATCTCGACCTCTTCAACAAAGCCCATGCGCAGCATTTCATCGGCTTCATCAAGGACTAGTGAGCGCAGTTCGCTCAGGTCCAAGGTGCCGCGTCTCAAGTGGTCTTGAACGCGTCCGGGTGTGCCCACGATCACTTGAACCCCGCGACTGAGCTTGCGCAATTGGGTCTCCATGCCTTGACCGCCGTAAACGGGTAAAACGTGAAGTCCTGGCAAGTGCTTGGCATAGGTTTGAATGGCTTCTGAAACCTGCAGCGCCAACTCGCGGGTGGGGGTGAGTACCAACAATTGCGGTGTGTTGAGCTTACAATCGATGCCTGCAAGTAAGGGCAGGGCAAAGGCGGCGGTCTTACCCGTGCCGGTCTGTGCTTGGCCGATCAAATCGTTGCCACCGAGCAGGATCGGAATAGCGGCAGCTTGAATCGGCGAGGGACTCTCATAACCGGCGTCATCGATCGATTTGAGTAGCATCGAAGGTAAGCCAAGGTCCTCAAATGAGGCGGTCTCGACGGGGTATTCGTTACTCATGATGCTGCCCTTGGCCGACGATCGGCTCGCCCCCCTACAGGGGCAATGCCGCCAAGCCTAGGCCGAAACCGAGCTTATCGGGCAAACATCAGGGGATGTTCACGCCGCACTCTTGCCAGCTCGGTGTCCAATGTGCGCCACCGAGCGTTCCGTATTGTAGTCGTTGCATGACAAGCTCCGGTGGCGCTCCGGAGTATGGTCGCACGCATAAAATGCGTCAACGGGTGCTCCGATTAGCCTCGGGTCGCTTTCCAGTTGGTGTACCCTGCGTGCGCAAAGGGTTGGCGCCGAAGGCGCTCGCCGTTGGCGGCATAGATAGCGTTCGCCACCGCCGCAGCGATCGGGGGTAAGCCCACTTCGCCGACGCCGCCGGGGTCGTCATCGCTCTCGATCATCGCCACCTCGATCGGCGGGATCTCATTCAACCGCATGGTCGGGTAGTCGTGGAAGTTGCTCTGGACCACGGCGCCGTCTTCAAAGTCGATCTGAGCGCGCGTCGCCGCCGCCAGACCGTAGACGATACCGCCTTGCATTTGCGCCTCGACCGAGTCGGGGTTGACCACCACACCGCAGTCGATGGCGCACCAGATTTTATGCAACGTGACGGTTTTATCGCTGGCGACCGAGAGCTCGACGACTTGACCGCAGACCGAGCCAAAACTTTCGTGAACTGCAAGACCCAAATGCCGACCTTGCGTGCGTTTGGTGCCCCATTGCGCCATGGCGGTGACCTTGTTGAGGACGCTTAGATGGCGGGGGTGTTCGGCGTAACATTTGCGTCGGTACTCCGCTGGATCTTGTCCGCTGATCTGCGCCACCTCGTCGGCGATTCCCTCAACAAAGAAGCCGTTGTGCGAGTGCCCAACGGCGCGCCAAAAACCTAAAGGTGTGTCCAACTTGACGGAGAGTCCATCGACGTCGCGATCATCCACCGCATAGGGCGGCTTCTTAAAGCCTTCCATGGCGATGGGATCGCCGGCGACCTTCCAGACGACCGACGGGACCGCTGGGATTTGATGCGATAAGATATTGGGTATAGCGATTTGCGCCGCCCAGTGGTTGGCGTCACCTTTGGCGTTAATACCGATCTGGAAGCGAGCGACCGCAGCGGGGCGAAAGTACCCATGTTGGGTGGTCTCTTCTCGGTTCCAGATCAGTTGCACCGGGCGTTTGGCTCGCTTGGCGAGCAGCACTGCCTGCTCAACAAAGTCCGTGTTTGAGCGTCGCCCAAATCCGCCACCTAAATAGGTGGTGTGAATACGGACCTGCTCAGGTTCAAGGTCAGCCGCTTTGGCAGCCGCCTTTCGGCTGTTGGTTTGCGCCTGAGTCGGCACCCACACATCGCAGCCGGATGCGCTGAACTCGGCGGTGCAGTTCATGGGCGACATGGTGCAGTGCTCAAGGAAGGGCACCTCATACTCCACATCCAAGGTTTTGCTCGCCTTCGTTGGCAGTTTTTTACCGTGCTCGTTAAGCGCAGTCAGCAGCGCATCGCGTCGGTCCTTGGTGGTCTTGAGCATGACCTTGCTCGTGTCTTCGGTGAGCTTGAGCTGTTTGACCCCCTGATCAGCTTGCCACCAGCTCGTGGCGATCACCGCCACCCAAGACTCAAAGACTTCAACGGCGAGCACACCGGGTCGCTTGAGCACCTCAGGTTGCCCCTCGACCTTGGTGATGGTGCCATGCAGCGCTCGAGCGTGGCGCACCGACGCGTAGACCATGTTCGGGCGCCGAATATCGACTCCAAAGGTCGCCTCGCCGCGCACTTTATCGGGCGTATCGAGCCGCTTTTGCGGCGTGCCGATCAGGCGAAATTGTGACTTTGATTTGAGTTTAGGTGTGCTGGGTACTTCAAGTGTACTCGCCTCGGCCGCGAGCTCGCCAAAGCCGAGCATTCGACCGTCGGGGTGCACCACGTGATGCGGCTTGGTCTTGAGCTTAGCTACCTCAATATTCCAGCGCTTAGCTGCCGCTTGCAGCAGCATCAGCCGAGCTGTAGCGCCGACCTCACGCATCGGCGTCCAATAGCCTGGGGTGCTGGTGCTGCCGCCGGTCACCTGACCGCTGAACATCTTCGGATTATTAAACATTTTATTAACTGGGGCGGGCTCGGCGCGCACCTTCGAAAAGTCGGCGTCGAGCTCTTCGGCGACGATCAGCGCATCGGCGCCCAGTCGCCAGAGGGTCTCAGCGTGACCCACACTGGCGAGGTCAAAGGCAAAGCGAAGCGGCGGACGCGTGTCGGCTTGATCGCCTTCGGGCGCAATCCCCTCGCGCAAAACCGGTAAACCGTACACATCGTAGGCGCGAACCCGCACCGTGAGCTCGGTACCTGAGACAATCGAGGCCGGCCAGGAGCCAAAAGGGATAATCTCGACCCGTGCGACGTTGCCGGCGCGCACTTCGACACCAAGCTCGGCCGGCTCTACATCATAGCCGGGTAAGCGCGCCACGATCTTACCCGCCGTCAGCGCACGCGCTGGGCAGATCGCCTCGACCGTCACCTCGCCGTTCGCATCAGTGATTTGCACCCGGCTGGACAACCCATCCAAACCACCCACTGCATCAAAGAAGACCCGCTCGTCGGGAACACCAAAGCCAATGGCGTTAATCACGCGCAATCGCGCCGCCGGAGTCTCGCCTCCGGCGGGACAGCCAAGCCTTGGCGCCGGCTGACCG
>CACGMS010000002.1 GCA_902574205.1 uncultured Candidatus Hydrogenedens sp.
TGCAGAGATTCGTCGTTACGTCGGAGTTCAACGATGAAACGCAGGATGGTGACGGCGGTCGCTTGCTTGTTTTTGTCGAGCACGGCGCATGCCTGGCAGGGTCAGGTGGGTAAGTGGAACTTGACGCAGTCGAATACGATTGGGTTTCGGATCGACACCTCGGGGAGCAGTCGATCCGGCATTAATGATGGATCGGATGTACGGGCTATTCGATCTGCCTTGCAGAGTTGGACCGACGTCACCTGTTCGTTGATCGCGACGCAAGACTTGGGTGACGTGCGTGGCACGCCCCGCGCCACCAACGACAACACGAACAATATTTGGTTTCAAAGCAACGCCAATGATTGGCCGTATGGAGCGGGCACTTTAGGCATCACCATGACCTCCTTTACAGGGCGCCGAGGAGCGTGCAGCGGGAATGGGTCGAGGCCCTATCGAGGCTGCGATATCGTCGATGCTGATATCCAGTTTAATGAGGTTAACTATCCCAGTAATCGTGGCCGATGGGGTACAGCGAATCGCGGTCGTCATATTGATATTGAGAGTATCGCTGTTCATGAAATCGGCCACGCGCTCGGGCTTGATCACCCTTGCGAAAACTGCACGGTCGATGCGGTGATGACACCGAGTTATGTCGGCTATCCTTTTCGGTATTTACGCCAGGATGATACCGATGGAATTTGTGGTATTTACCCGGGACAGCGCGGCGGCTTGGGGTGGGGCTGTACACGCAACAGTGACTGCACCTCTGGTCTATGTATTACCGATCGGAACAGCCAGTATTGCAGTCAAGCCTGCGGGAATTGCCCGGTCGGCTATGAATGCGAGCAAAGTGGTGGCCGAAATGTATGTCTACGAGCAGACGCCCTTGCTGATGCTGCCGGACGCGGCGAGATCTGCGTGGGGCGCCCGTGTGAAGAGGGACTGTTGTGTTTAGGTGATGAAAATGACGCTCGTTGCTATCAAAGCTGTGAGCGCGGCGACCCGCCTTGTCCCCAAGGAACGACCTGTCGAACCTTTGAGGGGCAAAACAATAGTCGCATGTCGTTGTGTATCGATGGCGGTGATGTTCAAGAAGGCGAACCGTGTGATAGTTATTATGCGTGCGCTGAGGGGTTAGAATGCGCGCCCACAGGTCGCGGCTGGACCTGCTCGCGCACGTGCGCTCGCGATTCGGATTGCGGCACAGAACAAGAGTGTGCCGAGGTGACCCGTCCAGGTGTAGATACGATTCGTATTTGTTTGGATCGTCGCTTCGCTCGCCTTGGTGAAGTCTGTGAGGATAAACCCTGCGAGGACGGTACCACCTGTATTTATTACGATGGGACTCGGCGTTGCTTTCAAAATTGTCAGACCCGGGCAGACTGCAGTGGTGGCTTAGATTGTCAGCCCACTCGTGATGGTGGTGGTGTTTGCGCACCGTATGTTGGCGCCAGCTGTATTGACGATTTAGATTGTCCAACTGGTCAGATCTGTGAAGCTGATGAATGTTCACCTTTTGACCCAGGGCAACCGCAAGGTCCTGAGGGTCGATGTGCTGATGACTCGCATTGTCAAAGCGGTGCTTGCGGTTATTTCAACGGTATGGGGCGTTGTGGTCGAGGTTGCGATCAGCGACTTGGTCATTACCAATGTCCAGAAGGACAGGGTTGTGTTGTTGATGAAATGGGCAACGGCATGTGCCGTGAAGATGGTGATACGGGAACACGCTCAGTGGGGGAAAGTTGCGGTAATGCGGGCGAATGTCAGTACGGCATCTGTCTTGATGGTCTCTGTACGACGTGGTGCGGTAACAACCGATGGTGTCCTGCCGATTACCGTTGCGATGGTTCAGTTGGAGATCCTGGTGTCTGTACGTACGATCCGCAGAGCAACAATGCAGGTCAGCCCGGACTGGCGTGTGCGTGTGGCTCGGCTTCTGGGATAGGCCTAGAATGGCTTCTGTTTGCAGGTCTTCTCCGACGCCGGCGGAGGTCTGCGTCGAATAGATGACTCAGAATCTGATTCTTGGTGCCGGCTTAACCGGCTTGTCGACGGCGGCTCATGCTGAGGTGGATGTACGTGTTCTCGAAGCGACGCCATTCATCGGTGGTAAGGCACGAACTCGTAAACGCCCTGGTGCTCGTTTTGATATTACCGGGCACTGGTTGCACTTGCGTGATGAGCAGATTCAACATTGGGTCGAACAACTCCCCGGACTGACGCTGTCGCGGCATAACCGCAAGGCGCGTATTTTTAGTTCAGGTGTCTACACGTTGTACCCCTTTCAAGCGAACACTTATGGCTTGCCTCCAACTGTTGCTCGAGCGTGTTTGCAGGGGTTTGTCGATGCGCGGTTGCACGATGTCGAACTTGGCACCGAAGCGCCCAGACGATCTGATCCAGTGACTTTTGCCGATTGGATTGAGCAGAAGTTCGGGAGCGGTATCGCTGAGCATTTCATGTTTCCCTACAATGAAAAGATCTGGACGGTTCATCCGCGTGAACTGTCCGCAGCTTGGTGTGAGTCGAGTTACATTCCTATCCCGAAAGTTGAGGATATCATCGCTGGCGCCGTGGGTGCGTCACGAGAGGCTTTGGGTTACAATACACATTTCCTCTATCCTGATGATGGGGGTGGTATCGAAGGGTTAGCTCAGGCGATCAAACGGACCTTAACCGTTGAGATTGAATGCGAGCGAGCCGTGGCGTGCATTGACCTCGCCAAGCGACAAGTGACCACTGTAGACGGTGAGATCATCGGTTATCACAAGCTGGTATCGACCATGGCGCTGTCGTCGTTGATCGATGCCTGCGCAAAAGGTGGTGACCTACCCGCTGAAGTCGCACAAGCAAGACGCTTGTTGCGCAGCACCACGGTGAGCCATTTGGATGTATTAGCGAAGGGCTCAAACCATGATCTAGAAGGGCCTTGGGACGGTTCTGGTCAGCCGCATTGGGTTTATTTCCCCGAGCGCCAATTTCCCTTTTATCGGGTCGGCTCGTTTTCAGCTGTTGAACCGAAAATGACTGATGGAGATACGCGTAACTTCTATGTGGAAATCGCACATCGAGGAAAGCGCCGAGTGGAGGACGAGGTTGATAACTGTTTAGCAGGGCTCGCCGAAGCGCGTTTGATCGATGGTGTCGACTCCGTACTTGCTGTCCATGTTGAGCATGTCCCGAATGCTTATGTCTTGCAGGATCCCAACTACCAAACGAGCCGAACCGTCCTGCTCGATTATCTAGCAAAGCATCACGTGCTGAGTACGGGGCGATATGGCAACTGGGAGTATTCGGCGATGGAGGATGCGCTCATTCACGGCCGCAAAGCGGCGCAATGGCTCAATGACGGTTAGCGGAAGCTAGTCGTTGTTTCGGCGAACGGTGACCGCCAGTTTACCCATGTCACTCAGGACCTTAGGGACACGGCGCATCAAGCCAATGCTCGGCGGCCGCTTTTCACTGAGTTCAATGGGGTATTCCACGACCCGACAACCCATGTGAAAGGCTCGAATAACGAGCTCTGATGCGAACAGGTCGCGCCTGAGTTCACAGCGCTCAACGACCGGGAGCATTAACTGACGTCGTATCGCCTTTAGTCCGTGTGTATCGGTCCCGCGCCATCCGGTTGCGGTGCGAAGCATTCGGTTGAGTACTCGAGTGGCAAAGCGTCGGAAATAGGGCCTGTGGTCGCGTGCGCCAGGAAGCGCCTTTGAGCCCACCACCATAGCAAGTTCAGTATCTGCGTTGAGCATGGCGAGCGCTGTGCGGTGGAAACGATCATCACAAAGATCAATTTCTTCACAAATAACGAATTGACCCTGGGCGAGTTCGATCCCTTGTTTGAGTGCCTCTCCATAATCGGGTTCAGGACAACGGTGCAGCCTAAGTTCACCGTGACTCTGCGCTAAACGCTCTGCGATCGCTTCGGTGTCATCAACACAACCGTTAGCCGAGACGATGACTTCGAAACTGTTTTGGTGTCGGCGTAGGTTGGTCAGGAGCTCTACGAGTGCGTCTTCGAGGATCTCCTCCTCGTTATAAACCGGGATAACAACTGTCACGTCGATGCTCATAATCAACCGATGGTTTGGAAGTGACTCAAGTGCAAGTTCTTAAGGACTAACGGGTAAAGGTTTATCGTCTTCCCACCACGTGGCCTGGATCGTTCCAAGGTCCTTGACGTTATCGACGAGTTGATCCTTTGGTCCGACTAAAACGATGACGAGATCATTGGGTTTTAGGAGCGTCTTTGCTAGGGTATTCACCGTCTTTAACTCTACAGCGTCAAGGCGTTTAGGGTAGGCGGTAATAAAGTCGTCTCCAAGCTTGTAGCGCTCGGCTTGAAGGATTTTTGCTCCTTCACCTTCAACGGTTTCAAGACCCAAAGGGTAGGATCCCAAATAATAACCTTTTGCGTCGTCAAGTTCGGTTTGAGAAATTCCCTCAGCGATCACTTTGTTGATCACCTGTAAACTCAAGTCGATGAGTTCACGAACCTTTTCAACACGAGTAGAGCTGGTGATCATAAATGGCCCTGCGCGCTCGCCTGAGGAAAACCCAGAGCGAATGCCATAAGTCAGCCCTCTTTGAGACCGAATGAGTTTCATCAATCGGCTCGAGAAACCACCGCCACCGAGCGCATAATTGAGCAGCGAGATCGCTTCATAGTCTGCGCGTGCTCGGCGGATACCTGCATGACCTAGGTACACATTGACCTGATCCAAATCTGGTTTGTTAACTAAGTGGATTTTTACTTGGGGTGCAAAGAGCGCTTCGGCGACCTTAGGCGTTTGTTTTTGTGGTTTCCAGCGATCAAGTTGTCGTTTTAGTAACGCGCTCACTGCCTCTTTTGAGACATCGCCAAAGACGCCGATGGTCAAGCCCCCAGGATGAATCGCTTTGTTGTAGAGTTTTTTGATTGTATTCAGGTTGATCGCGCGCACGCTCGCTTCGTTTCCACCGATCGGGATCCCGAGTCGATCGGTGTTGTACATCAACTTAAGCAGCGCTTTTTGAGCCAGGTTTTGGCCACGTGTTCGCCCGCTTTTCATACCCGCTAGCGTTTGTCGTTTGAGGCGTTCAAATTCGTTGGCGTCTAAGTTGGGCTGACGGACCGTCTGAGCAAGAAGGTCTGACAAGGCAGTAAGGTCCCGACTCAAGCCACCTGCGGTGAACCTCAAGGTGTCACGACTTGCTGAGCCAGAGATTGATGCGCCCAAGGCGTCGACCATTTCCGCTGTCTCCATCGCTGAGCGGCCTTGGGCGCCTTTCGTCATGAGGCTTGCGAGTAAACGGCTCGCACCGAGTTCGTCTGGTGATTCAGCATCAGCACCCCTAGGGAACTGATAGGTGATTTGTACTGTGGGTAGCGATGCGTCGGTGATATGAACGACCGATACATTATGCACTTTATAGCGCAGTGTTTGGCGCGCTGAGTCGGTTGCTTTCGGAGCCGTGGCGCAGGCACTGATAAGAACGATGAAAAAGAGGTTCCTCATGGTGCATCCTCCTTGGTTTCGGGGAGCAATTTAACCACGGTGATTCGATTCTTCGATAAATAGTTTTGTGCGACGCGTTGGATATCGAGGGCGCTCACGGCACGTAAACGATCCAACTCGGTCAGCGCCGGTCGCCAGTCGCCGTGATACATCAAACTCCAACCGAGTAAGCCGGCGATGCCATGCGCTTTTTTGAGTCTGCCGACCGATTCTGATTCAGCCTGTGCTTTGGCTCGATCGAGCTCTTTTGTCGTGACTCCGTTCGATTTGACGCGTTCAACGACCTCGAGCATTGCGCGTTCGACACTGTCGATATTGACGCCCGGTCGAGCAGCTGCCCAAAGATAGAATTGGCTGTTATCCACTTGAGTCAGCACATCGCCAGCGGCATATTGAGCAAGCTCTTTGGTGTAGACGAGCTCGCGATACATCCGGCTTGATGCGCCGTCGCTTAGAATTTTACCCAGCAGCTTGAGCGCGACAATATCGTTATGTTTGGCGGCGGGTACCTTCCAGCCGCCGAGTAGAAGTGGCGTGTTCGTGGCGAAGCGTACCACCTCCTCGCGACGGCTCGTCAGGTCAGGTTCGGATTGGGGTTTGGGCTCGGCTCGAGGTTTGGCTTGCCAGCCGCCAAAATGATGCTTCACTCGGTCAAAGACGCTCGCATGATCAATCGCGCCGACAACGATGACGGTAACGTTTTTGGGGTTGTAATGCGTGGTAAAGAATTCCTGGCAATCGTTCAGATTGATGGCGTTTAAGTCCCTCATCCAACCCACCACCGGCCAGCGATAGTTATGGACCTTATAGGCTGCTGCAAAGAAGGCCTCGATCAGCTTACCTGTCGGTGAATTGTCCGTGCGCATTAAGCGCTCTTCTTTGACGACTTCTCGTTCGCTTTCGAGCATCTTTGCAGACAGCTCAAGGTGTTGAAAGCGCTCCGCCTCTAGTGCTAAGATCGCATCGAAGTTCCGCGCCGCCACATTTTCATAATAAACCGTTGCATCATGGGTCGTGTAGGCGTTGAGTTGACCGCCGATTTTCATCACTTCTTGGGCATGTTTTTCTGGGCCTAAATTCTTAGATCCCTTAAACATCATATGCTCGAATAAGTGTGCAATTCCTGTAATTCCGGGGCGCTCATTTCGTGAGCCAGTACGGACCCAAAGTTGAACACTAACCGTCGGTGATGAAAATCGTTCGACAGCGACGATCTGCAGTCCATTACCGAGCATCTTTTCTTCGACGTTGAGATCGAGCGGTTTGGCCTGAGCAGGGAGGCTCAATAAGCCGAGTATAAAGACGATACGCATAACATTCCTCAGGCGCTACGAAGCGCAAAGGGCAGGGGGTTGCCAAAGAGTGACTCAAGCATTTGCTGAGCGCGCTCGGGATCGTTGCCCTTAACCTCAACATAGAGCGCGCTCGTTTCATCCTCGATCGACGAAAGTTTGAGTTCGACATCACTGCTCTGCAGCTCATGGTTTAGGTTGGGTAGCTCCATAGCGATCTGACAGCGCATGGCGCCATCAGCGGCACCAAGTCGTCCTTCCGCAACTGCGAGCAGTTCAGGCCATATGGTCTCAAAGCTTGTGAGACCGCGTTGGACGGAGCCACCGATCCAGTGCGCCGGTAAGGGGTCACCATTGGTGTCGGCGCTGCTCACCCAGCGAACCGACCCTCGGTCAAAATCGAGCTCAAAAGCGCCGAGTGGCAAACTTGTGTTGGTTCGATGTAAGAATTCACTGAGTCCGCTTAGGTGTTCGGCAGCCGCTTCAAGCGGGCATAGGATGACGAATCGATACAGGCCTTCGCCCTCGATCCGCATGACAAAGACCTGATAGTTGGTCGACCGACCCGTAAAGGCTGAGCGCAGAGCGTTGCGTTCTGGAATCTTTTCGTATTGCCATTCAAAGAGATTAAATCCCGCTTCGATGGTTTGCATCACCCCTCCACTCTGACCACGGTGACCCCGTCTGCGCCTTCTGCGCCAAATCCGCCACGAAATTGCACCTTCCAAGGCCCATTTTTTAGATAATCTTGTGTTGTTTGCCGTAAGGCACCTGTGCCCACACCATGGATAATGCGCCCGGCACAGTCGTCATCGCATAGATGTTGTAAAAATCGGTCGATACGAGCCTCGGCTTCATGAGCTCGTAGACCCCTCAAATCCAGTTTTGGGGCACTTGATTCGGTGACTGCGAGCGTTCCTTGTTTGCTTTTTTTTGTCTGGATTCGGTTTGGTTTAGTCGACCGATGATCCTCGTTTTTTGGCACATGTTGAAGTTGTTCGGTGCGTAGGTGGAAGACTTTACCCTCGACCAATACCACGGCTTGTTTGCCCCGAAACTCTTGAACGGTGCCTGTGTTTCCGCCAGCGAACAAGCGAACGTTGTCACCGACTTGGATGACTGGGTTGTCTGATTGATGTGGTTCTTCAAACCTTATCTTTGTTGCGCGCTCACGCAAGGCATTGACCTGTGAGAAAAGCCGATCACCGGCTTTTGCTGCGTCCTCACCCGTTTTTGCCCGAAGTTCCTTGATGGTATCACTTAGTTCTTGTCTGAGCGAATGGATCCTGGCGAGCTCATCGTTGCGTAAGGTATCCAGCTTCTCCTTAGCAGCGTTGAATTTTTTCCGTTGTTTCTGTTCTTGCTCAGTCAGTAATTTCTTTTCGCTGTTCAATACCTCGTATTCACGACTTAATTCATGTTTTTCATTGTCGAGTTGATGCCGAAGCTGCTCGAGTCGCGCGGTTTCCGTTTGTTGTTTCTTAAGGTCGTCAAGGCGAGACCTTCGCTCCGGGTCGAGGTGCTGGCGGGCGCGGGCGATGACCTCTTCGGGTAACCCGAGATCGATCGCCAGTTTGATCGGATGAGAACCACCAACCTCATCGGCAAAAACTTGAAAGGCGACGTCGGGGTCACGGCGATCGCGTACGGCAGCTGAACGCATCTGTTTGTGGCTCAAGCCAAGTTGTTTGACCGGGTCATAATGAGTGGTCGCGATGACAAACGCTTGCCGCTCGGCGAAAGTCTCAAGGAAGCCGCAAGCAATTGCGCTCCCCGCTATCGGCTCGGTGCCACTGGCAATTTCATCGATAACAATAACTGACTGTTTGTTTTGTGCGGCTTCGAGCGCTCTTTGTAAGGCATCAAGGTGCCCTGAAAAGGTTGAGTGAGCGTGGCGATCATCTGCAGCATCACCCACGACGGCGCAGACCGAATAAGGAGGCTTGGGTAGCGTCACCTCATGAGCCGGAATAGGAATTCCGCGTTGAGCCAATTCAAAGGCCCAAGCACAAGCGGTCAATGCCACCGATTTACCACCGCCATTTGGACCACTGATGATTAAGACTTGGATGGGATTTTTGACAGCGATATCAATCGGCACGACCGGATTGACGTTGGCGAGCAGTAGGGCTGGTGATCGAATGCCTTGTAGTTTGATTTGGGTATCATCAAAGCCTGGAGTGACGCCCTTAAAGTCTCGACAAAAGACCCCGCGAGCCCGATCGGCGTCGAGCGTCGCAAGGACCCTGATGTCTTGATTGAGCTCCGGCGCTCGGTCGGCAATAATTTGGGATAATCTCTTGAGGATTCGGCGCTCTTCTGCCTGGACTGCTTCTTCCGTTTGTCGAACGTTTGCGCCCGCTTCAATCAGACTCGCCGGCTCGACAAAGGCGGTTTTTCCTGATCGGCTTGAGTCGTGGATGACTCCGCCAAACTGGCGTTTCGCAGCAGCTTTTATGGGAAGCACGTGGCGGTCATCGCGTTGAGTGACATAACGGTCAGACAGATGTCCGTCGGTATGCAGTTCGTCGCGCAGTTCATCAGCGAGCTGGGTGTAGCGTCGACGTGCCGATTCTCGTCGGGCTCGGAGCGTACCGAGTTCGGCACTCGCTCCATCCAGCAATTCGCCGGTGGCGCTGATGCTTGCGGTGAGCCGAAGACGTATATCTTCGTAGTCACCCAGCGCGCTGGTCAGACCGCTGATACTCGCTGGGCTTTGATCTTCCCTGAGACGTAAATCGGATAAGACCTGCATGAGTGCCTTCACATCACGCAGTTGGAGACCGTCAAGTTCGCCGTGTCGCTGAACGTGATCCAGAGCGGGACGACAGTCGTTTTCAAGGTGCAGCGCCGGTGGAGCCTCGCGTTCGATCAAAAGAGCCCAAGCCTGAGCCGCTTCAAAACGCCTCTCGAGTTCAAGCCCGTAGGTACACGGGCTAAGCTCGAGTAGTTCGCGACCATAGGGCGTACGAGCGTGTTCGTGGAGCCAGGATTCAAGCCGGTAAAGGTGGAGCGGATCGCTCACTTCTTAACGACCACTCCGCATGTCTTGACACGCCCACGAACACCTGTCTTGAGACTCAGGATGAGTGTTCCCTTGGACGCCTTTTCTTCGACCGTCATTGGTTTGCCTGGAGCAAATCGCCAACCTCTGGCTGTTGGACAAATACAACGCTTCATGCGTTTCGCTCGAGTTACCCGATTACCACCGAGTTTGCGAGCTTCGGCAGCACAGGTGTTGATTTCACTGCGGTGGCGCTTGATCACATTCATCGCTGCTTCCTGGCGACTCGGGGCAGCGAGACGCTTTTTGTCTGAAACATCTTTGGCGCGCCCTTCGTCTGAGAATCGACTGCGTTTTGGGGCGACGTATTGGGTCGCACGAGCAACCTCAAGTCGTTGTGCGATACAACCCGACATACTGACCTGATCACGAGCTTTGATGACAAACGGCTTTTTCGATTTTAGTGGTTGGCTGACTTTGCGTAGCGCATTCATGCATCGACAGGTTGCCTGACGAGCAGTCACTCCTGGTTTCAACGCCGATGATAAACCGCGTGCCTTTACAGCGCTAAGTGGAGCCATAGCTGCCTCTTGTTTGAGGTCGTCAATGATGGGACACACGTCGCTGATTGCCCGGGTCGCTTTAAGCAGTTTCCACTGCTTGGCGATTTTACCTTTGGTGAGCTTATTCGCCGCTCGCTCAGCATATTCGATCGCTTCGACGAGATATGCTGCACGCTGGATCGTCATCGGTTCGTATTTTTGGGAACTTTTTCGAATGTTTCGACTATCTTTCGCTGTCGAAGCCAAGAGCGCCATGCGGCATAGATCACCCTCTGAGTTGGTACGTCTAAGAACCCAAGTTTTATTGCACGACCGGATCCCTGGAAAGGTTTTCAACTGCTTCATTGCGCGCCGGTCTTTCGTCAGTGTTTTTATCGAGTCCGATGGCGATGAAGCACCAAGAATCAACGTTAGCCAGAGCATGTTGTCTCCTAAAGTAGAAAGAAAGCGATTAGGAGCCCATAGACACCAAGACCGCCGACATAAACCCAGGCATA
Organism: uncultured Candidatus Hydrogenedens sp.; assembly: GCA_902574205.1. GTDB lineage: Bacteria > Myxococcota > UBA4151 > UBA4151 > UBA4151 > CACGMS01. The sequence goes on from CACGMS010000002.1 coordinate 10,840, forward strand.
GATCGGGTCACGAACTAAACTGGAAGGGAGCTCTTCGCCTGCAGCTTTTGCTGCAACTGCGTTGTTTCCACGAGCCATTGCTTGATCAATGGTGTTGATCTCTTCGGTCATGCTTTTAGTCTCTTTTGTCATAGTAACACCGGTCTGCTAGCGCCTTCGGTAGCAGCGTACCAGGCTCTTGTTGCTCTGTAGTAACGTTCGGCGGTCGTTTTCGATTCAGAAGACGTTCCGGAATTGCAGGCCAAGCACCCTCTTGTAAGTCTTCTCGAGCGGCTACAATGGCATTGGTGCAAGCTCTAGATTTGGGTGCATCAGCTAAAAATGTTACGGCTTGACTCAGGGTCAGCGCTGCCTCGGGTAGACCAACAAAGCGGACAGCGTCTGCTGCCGATTGGCTGACCACTAAGGCCATTGGCGCCGCATTGCCGATATCCTCTGATGCGAAAATGACCAGTCGACGAGCGATAAAGGTTATGTCCTCGCCGGCTTCGAGCATGCGAGCTAAATAATGAAGCGCTGCATTGGTGTCTGACGCACGCATACTTTTGATCAGCGCAGAGATTGTATCGTAATGATGATCGCCGCCACGGTCGCCCAGCACTGCGGAGCGATCCGCTGCAATCGCCACACACGAATTGGTGATACGTTCGCCGCTTGCGACTTGATGACTCCATTCAAGGAGGTTTAGGCATCGTCTCGCATCGCCTTGCGACCAGCGGATTAATCGTTCCGTTGCGTCTTCGTCTGCCTCTTGATTGAGGGACTCAAGACCGCGCCTGAGCACTTGATGTAAATCGGCCTTAGTGAGCGGAGATAGAGCGATACTCATGCAACGCGACCGAAGGGCTGGTATGACCGCAAAGCCAGGATTTTCTGTGGTCGCGCCGAGCAAGATGAGACGACCCGATTCGATATGCGGCAAAAGGTAGTCTTGTTGGGCTTTGTTGAAGCGGTGTATTTCATCGAGGAAGAGGACCGTTTTTTGATGGTGAAAGCTTAATCGTTCCTGCGCTTTTTGAATGATCTTTTTTAGGTCGGCGACGCCAGCTTGTACGGCGGAAAGCGCCTCGAACGCAGATCGCGTTTGGGTAGTTAAGAGACGCGCTATGGTTGTTTTCCCTATCCCTGGCGGACCCCATAAGATCATCGAGGGTAGGGACTGTGCATTAAAAAGCCTTTGGAGCAGCCCTCCCTCTTTAAGGAGATGCTTTTGTCCGATGAGTTGATTCACGTTTTGCGGTCTTAGTCGTTCAGCGAGCGGTTGGTGCTCGGTCGATAAAGCAGCCTCAAACAGTTGCATGATTAGTGCTCTCATCGATCAGCGCTCGCGCGACGACTTGAGCAGCCTCAATTGCGACATCGCCACTGGTCATACGCACCAGTTCATCTTCTCTTTCGATCCCTTGTAAATCATAAGTTTGGAGCTGCGTTCGCCCATCCTTTGTCTCTTTTGTCACTTGGATGTGTTGCTCGGCAGCCGCAGCAACAGCTGCTTGGTGAGTAACGACTAAGACCTGAAGGTGTTTGCTTTGTTGAGCCAGTAATCGAGCCACCGCCGCGGCGGTCTTACCGCCCATTCCAGCATCAACCTCATCATAGAAGATCGTCGTCAAGACATCGGTGCGGGGTAGCGAGCAATCCAGAGCCAGCAAGATGCGTGCTTTCTCACCGCCAGAGGCGCCTTCTTGAACAGGCGTAAACCCTTCTCCAGGATTGGCTTGGAGTAGGATTTCGAACTGGTCCCACCCTGTCGTACTTAACTGAGGTTTTCGAAGGAGGTCGAGTTGTATCTCAGCGCCTTTGAAGCCGAGTTCAGGTAAAATTTGTGTGAGTTTTTGGATGGTTTTTCGTGCTGCTTTTTGTCGGGCTTGCGTCAGAAGCTGGGCTATTTTTTCTGCTTGAGCGCGAGTGGTCTGGGTCTGCAACTCAGCTTCTTTGAGGGCTGTTTCGGGATTGTCGAGTTGCTCGAGGTCAGCCAGTAATTTTTGGTAATGAGTTGCTAAATCGGGGTCGTTGCATCGGTGTTTGCGCGCAAGGTCACGCCAACGAAACACGCGATCCTGTAGCGCGTCTTCATCGATGTTCAGTAGGTCTGATGCTTGATTTTGCAGGACGCGTAAAAAGCTGTCGATGGCTTGGTCGGCTTGTGCCACGAAATCGTAAAGTTGTTCGGGATCTTCAGATCGAGCAGCGATTGATCGTAGTTCATTCAGACCACTCAGAACACCGCGGTCGCTACCGATGATCGTCTCCGCGCGTTGTAGTGATGCCTTTTGTTGCCGTTGATTGCGCACCACCCGTCGTTGCTCAAGGAGTGCGTCAAACTCTTCGGGTTGAGGGTCGAACTCGGCTAATTCATCAACCCAGTGTCGCATCATTTCGCGTTGGTCTTTTTGGTGCTCTAGCTGCTCTTGAAGTGCTCGCTGATGCGCCTGCGCATCATGCCATTTCTTAGCAGCATCAGCCATCTTTTGCAGAATTGCCCCATCGTCCAGAGCGCGATCGAGCAACTCAAGGCGGCCTGAGCTTGATTCAAGAATCGTTGCAGCGCCTTGATCGATTCTTGCTAGCCGCTGTTTCCACAGACTGCTCAGTGACCTTAGGCTTACGGGGATACCTCCGACCCATGAGCGCGTCCCACCAGAAGCTTTGATCTCCCGCCTAACGATCACGCGTCCTGACTCGCTTTGAGGTAAGCCTAACGCCTTGAGTTCCTGGTCAATAGTCTGCTGTTCTGTTTGGTTGAATTGGAGCACCAGATCCACGCGAGCATGATCTTGACCACGGCGAACAAGTCCTGATTTTGCCCGCCCGCCAGTCGCAAGATCAAGCGCTTGGCCGATCAGGCTTTTTCCCGCACCAGTCTCGCCGGTTAAGACGACGAGACCAGCCTTGAATTGGAGTTCGATTCGATCTGCGAGCACTAAGTTTTGAATACTCAACTCAGCGATCATGACCACTCGCCCCAATGCAGTTTATTGCGCAGTGTGTGGAGGTGTTCATGATCAGCTTCTTTGAGCAAGCGTAAAGGTGGAGCGGAGCCATCGAGGGTGACATGAGTGCCCGCAGTCAATCGTTGGCGCTCCTGACCGTCGAGAACCAGCCAAGCGTCTTCCTCGGGCGTAATCGTGATGCGATGACTCGGCGGAAGAACCAAGGGCCGAAAACGGATGGAATGAGGCGCTACAGGGACAACGACGAGCGCCTGTAAACCAGGCAAGAGCACCGGACCGCCAGCGCTGAGTGCATAGGCAGTACTGCCTGTAGGGGTTGCGACTAAGGTTCCATCGCCGCGAAGGGTCGTCGCGGGTTGTTCATCGATTGCAAGTGCCAGTGAACAAATTCGTCCAGGCTCCCCCGACGTAATCAGCGCCTCATTGAGCGCTACCGCTTGGTGTTCGGCCCAGTGAACCGACAGGCGTAAACGCATATCCTCAATCAACTTACCGGTCAGCGCGGCTTCAAGAGCCTGGGACGCTTGTTCGGCCCCAAACCCAGTAATATAACCCAACCGCCCCAAGTTAATGGCAAGTATAGGGAGGTTTAAGTGACCATAGTTTTGCGCAGCGTGAATCAGTGTTCCGTCGCCACCTAAAACCACGATTAAATCGCCGGTTTGAGGGTGGTCTTGAGGACCTAGCATTGACGCTTTTATATTTTTATTTTCAGCAAAATCAATAAGTTGTAAACCGGCGACGTGCGCCACTTCGCTTTGGTGTCTTGTGAGCAGCCAGATCATGGTTTGCTATTTTCTTTGCCGCCTATTTCAAAGCGTACACCTTTGTCTGTACCCAGCCTTAGGCTGCCCTTTTCAGCCATGTTTTCAACAAATTGTATTTCAATTCGGCGGTTCATCGCGCGGCCTTTACGGGTGTTGTTTCGGTGCAGGGGCTCATAAGGGCCTTTGCCGACAGCGAGGACTCGTGTCGGGACAATCCTTTGAACGCTGGTGATGTACCCCGCGACTTGGGCAGCGCGCGCCATACTCAAATCGCTATTTGATGAGAACAGTCGAGTGCGAAACGAAACATTGTCTGTATGCGCTTCGATGATGGTGTTGACTCGGTTGGCGACAGCTTTGGCTGCGACCCCATCTAGGAAAGCATGAAATCGTGGATCAATCTCTTGTTTGCCCGAGGGGAACATAGCCTCGCCGTTGAATCTGAGGATGACGCGGTCTTTACGGCGAATCACCTCGGGCTCTTCGATTTTCTTTTCGTCTTTCGGGTAGCGCGGCACGACTTCTTTTCGGAGTTCTTCTTCGATTTTGGTGGCGGTCATGGTGAAATCATCATTGATTTTGATGAGGTCCATTGCTGACGGTGGAGACACGTTCTTTTGCTGAGCCAGCCCAAAGGCGTTTTTCAGCGTCCCGTTGACCTCTTGATAGCGTTGAGATGTGGAGACCCGAGAGAAACTCAAAAGCAGCACGAAGAAGGTGAGTAATAAACTCATGAGATCGCCAAATGTGACGACCCAAGCAGGAGCTCCCTTAGTGACTTTGAGCACGACTTTAGTCATGGTGTTACGCTTTTGGGTGTTGGTTTGTCCGGTGCTAAGAAGACAAACTCGGTCAGATTAACGACGCCAGGCGGTTCAGGCGCTGCGAGTCCTGGAGTGACTGCTGGAAGTACTGTGCGGCTACTGATCTCTTTAGGTCGACGATTTTGAACATGCCGACTCGCAATCACAGCCCGCCGTGCTGCCACTCGCACGGCTGAAACACCATCTTTTCGGGCTGCTCCTCTTAGGCGTAGGTCGCGAGCGAAGCGTTCAAGCGCGATCCCGCGAACTTCCATTCGAGCGTTCATATTGACCAAGGTATCAGCCATGACTTGATAAACCGTTTTGGCTTTTGGAGCGTCGGCTTCACTGCCAGGCAAGAAAAGATCATAAGCGATAAAGCGCACCACCTCACCACGGATATCATTAACTTTTTCGACTCTTCCTGGCTCTTGACCTGGAGGAAACGTATCTCGAAGCGCCTTTTTGAGGATGCTCTCAATCTGCTTATTGAAATCGCGACGACTGAATTCAGTCGCCATCATGTTATCGGCTTTGGGCATGCTCTTAGCCGATATTTTTTTCTGGATACCGAGCGCCGTATCCAGCGAGCCTCGAATGATTTTAAACTTGACGGGATCCATGGTGGAAAAGCTGAGAATGAGAACGAAGAAGGTGAGCAATAGACTCATCAAATCGCCAAAGGTAACCACCCACATCGGTGCACCAATGAACACCTTTTTATAGCGAACTTTTTCTTCTTCATCGTCAAAATCATCGTCCGGAAGTGATCCTCTTCCCTCATCCAGAGCGAGCTCGGCAATGGTCGCGGCGCGCGTCTCATGAGCGCTGGCAAAGAGTTCACTGTCATCAAGGACTGGTGGGAGTTCCTCTTCCATCAGTCACTACTCGAGCAGCTCGCGCTCCTTGGGCGCGAGGTTGGCCCCGAGCATCGCCTTGAGCTGATTTGGGTTGGTTTCACCTCGACCAATAGCGAGGATGCCGTCGACCATCAGCTTGCGTGCGAAAAGCTCTTGTTCCGATCGGAAAGCGAGTTTGTCAGCAATCGGGAGGAAGAAAACGTTTGCCATTAGCGCACCGTAGAGTGTCGTGAGTAAGGCGATTGCCATCGCCGGACCGATTGCGGATGGATCTTCCATTGCCGAAAGCATTTTGACCAGTCCGATCAGCGTTCCGATCATACCAAAGGCAGGTGCGACATCACCGCCCATTTTAAAGACTGAAATACCGACATCATGCCTGGCGACCATCTGATCCAGTTCTTGGTTCATCGCCCGTTTGATGTGACCGGTATCGACGCCATCGACGACCTGTTGAATCCCTGAACGTAAGAATTCATCTTCGGGTTCAACACTTTCCAGTGCTAGGACTCCCTCTTTCCTTGCAAGCATGGCCATTTCGATAATCTGATTGATGATTTCGACTGCGGAAGGCGCATGAAAAAAGAACGCTTTTTTCATGACTCGAAACGAGTTAAAGACTTCGCCCATCGGAAATTTCATTAAAATAACAGCAATTGTACCACCCACGACAATCATTAAGGAAGGCGGATTCACGAAGATAATGGTATTGCCGCCGGTGACGATAGCACTGGTAACTAAGCCAATACCAGCGATGAGACCGACGAGTGTTGCGAAGTCCAATATATACCTCGGTGACCGATTGCCGGATCCGACGCTACAAAAGGAGACGCAATGAAACAACCGGGTAAACGAAGGTTGAGCGAACAATTACCTTGTTCGACTTAGGGTACCGTGGCAACCGGCGCGTCCTGCTAGGAGAGCGGTGTGCACTTAACTGTCTCAGCAGCCACGGATATTGGGCTGGTGCGTGAAGGCAACGAAGATAGTTTCCTCGTCGATCGCGACCTGGGTTTGTTCATCGTGGCTGACGGGATGGGTGGCCATCGAGCTGGCGAGAAAGCATCGTCGATGTCGGTGGAGATTGTACGCCAGTGCTTGACCGCTAAGCACGGCTCCATTTTAGAACAAAGCGAAACAGAAGGTGAGCCCAGCGAGGACTCGCCTGCGGTCACGGCGCTGCGTCAGGCGATGCAGGAAGCCAACAGCAGCGTGTATCGAGCCAGTGCCGATCATCCCGAGTATCAAGGGATGGGCACGACGGTGACCTCTGTGCTGATTCTTGGAAATCAGGCGTTTATCGGACATGTGGGTGATTCTCGTGCTTATCTTCTGCGTCAGGATCAACTGTATCAAGTGACCATGGATCATAGTCTGGTCGCCGAACAGGTGCGCTTGGGTCTGATGACTGAGGCCCAGGCGCGGGTGAGTCAGTATCGCAATATTATTACCCGATCGATCGGTGTTGATTCTGAGGTTGAAGTTGATCTGTATTATGTCGCGCTCGAGCGCGGTGATTTATTGTTGCTGTGTAGTGATGGGCTGAATGGAATGGCGACTGATGAAGAGATCGCTGATGTTTTGCGCAGTCATTACACAGAACAATGTCCGAAGATGCTGATCGAACTGGCATGTGCACACGGTGGTGAGGACAATATCACCGCGCTGTGTGTGTACATTGACGGCGAATCGAAAGATTCGTCTGAGGCGGAATAAAGGTCAGCTGAGACAGCTTCTTGCTCAGCGGTTAAATGTGATTAGAATATAGACTGAGCCATCATGTGATGGTGTCGTGTAGTTCTTGACGCTCGCGCGGTGAGACTTTAGCCATAGCGCCGCCTGAGGAGGACGCTCTGAAGAATCGTCGGAACAAGCACTTTACGGTCGCTGTCACGCCGGAGCGTAGTGGTCGCACGCGCTACTTTGTCGTCCAAAGGCGCTGGCTGCGCGCAGCCGTGATCGGCTCAAGTGTGTTGGCTGTCGGTTTAGTCTTGGTCAGTGTGGCGGGCTTACGTGGTTGGCTTCAGGGGCGGCAGGTACGCCAGGGTGAAGACCGAAGTGCCGAATTGCGATTGCAAGTCCAGAAGACGGAAGAAAAGATGGCTGCGCTCGCCCAGCGACTCGAGCAGGTTGATGCGCTTGAAGAGCGGCTCAGGGAGCTTGCTCAGTTATCGGATCCCGCACGACGCATAGCGATTGGGCCTGTCGATGGTCCTGAAGCGGACCAAGAGTCACCGTGGGGTGATCGAGAGCATCCTTTGTTGCGTCAAGCGCGTGAGCATCTCATGGTTGAGCGAATGGATGGCCTGCTCGATGAAGCAAACCATCAAGTTGAACAACTTGAGTCCCTAGCGCGACATTTTGAGGCGATGCAGGCTCGGTTAGCTTCCACGCCGGCGCTAAGACCGACCAAGGGTTGGTTGACGAGTCGGTTTGGTCCGCGTCGCGATCCGATGACTGGGCGTAATGCGATGCATCGCGGAATTGATTTTGCGGCATCGATTGGCACACCGATTATTAGCCCTGCTGATGGGTCGGTGGTCAAAGTTGAAGAACAAAAAGGTTATGGGCTGGTGGTGATGGTTGACCACGGCTTTGGCATGATGACGAAGTATGCACATCTCGCGGATGCTGCGGTGCGCGCTGGAGACACAGTGCGCCGCGGGGACCGCATCGGCAGCGTTGGCATGTCAGGTCGCTCGACAGGTCCCCACCTACATTATGAGGTGTTGGTCGATGGAGTCGCTGCAGACCCAGAGTACTTCATCCTCGATTGAGGTTTAGCGAAAGTCATGCTTTCGGAGCGTCCGTGAGAAGCGGACCAGGGGTGATCGATGGTGAAGGCGTATGTAGAAAAAGTTTTTGGGACGCGGTCTGACCGAGTCATTAAAAAGCTTCGTCCGGCGATCAGTCGGATCAATCAACTCGAAGCACAGTTTGCTGCGCTCAGCGATGACGATCTCCGCGCTCAGACGGCGGTTTTCAAGGAGAAGCTAGATAACGGTGCGAACGTTGATTCGTTGCTTGCGCCGGCTTTTGCTGTGGTTCGCGAGGCAGGTAAGCGCGTGCTGGATATGCGCCATTACGATGTCCAGCTAGCCGGTGGTATGGTCCTGCATGAAGGGAAGATCGCCGAAATGCGAACCGGTGAAGGTAAGACCTTAGTGGCTACCTTACCGGTGTACCTCAATGCCTTATCGGGTCGAGGTGCCCATTTGGTGACGGTCAACGATTACCTGGCTCGCCGTGATGCCGAGTGGATGGGCAAACTCTACGGCTGGCTCGGTTTATCGACCGGCATAATTACCGCTGATATTAGTGATGAAACACGTCGCGCCGCGTATCACGCAGACATTACCTACGGAACCAACAACGAGTTTGGTTTCGACTACCTGCGCGACAACATGAAGTTTGCTCACGATGAGATGGTCCAGCGACCGCTTGCTTATGGCATCGTCGATGAGGTCGATTCGATTTTGATCGATGAAGCTCGGACGCCGCTCATTATTTCAGGGCCTGCCGAGCTCAGCGAGGAAATTTATCACAAGGCCGACCGCTTGATTCCTAGGCTTCGGCGAGATGTCGAGTATGTGGTTGAGGAGCGCAGTCGGTCGGTAACGCTCACTGAGCGCGGGGTGCACCGGGTTGAGGAGTTGTTGGGCATCAACAACCTGTACGACATGGAGCACATTGAGATGGTCCACCACATGAACCAGGCTCTGCGTGCTCATGCGGTGTATCGCCGTGATGTTGATTATGTCGTCACTGGCGGCGAGGTGGTAATCGTTGATGAGTTCACCGGTCGTTTGATGGATGGTCGTCGTTGGAGCGACGGTCTGCACCAAGCCGTCGAGGCAAAAGAGGGCGTTCGTATTCAGCGTGAGAATCACACGTTAGCGACCATTACCTTTCAGAACTATTTTCGTATGTATGAAAAGTTGTCGGGGATGACCGGTACTGCAGAAACGGAGCGAGAAGAATTTTTAAGTGTTTACGGTATGGATGTGGTTGTTGTTCCGACCAATAAACCGATTGCTCGTTTGGATGAGCCAGACCTGATCTTCTTATCAGAAAGAGCCAAGTTCGAAGCCATCTGTGATGATATCGAAAAGCGGCAAAACAAAGGGCAGCCGGTCTTGGTGGGTACGGCTTCAGTTGAGCGCTCTGAAGTGCTCAGTCGATATTTGTCTCGCCGAAAAGTTGAACACACGGTTTTGAATGCAAAGCACCATGCAAAAGAGAGTCAGATTGTGGCTCAGGCTGGCCGCTTAGGAGCGGTGACTATCGCCACCAATATGGCCGGTCGTGGTACCGATATTCTGCTGGGAGGAAACCCCGAGTTTTTGGCGCGAGAGCGAGTGATTCGTGCTCGGAATCAGGATGTCGTTGGAGAAACCTTTAAATGGATGAGCGGGCGCCCGGAATTGATTAATGCGAAGGCGGTTGCTGAGGACGATTACCCCGAGTCGAAGGATAAATCTCTTCACGACCAGGCGACTCAATTCGTTGAGGGGTTAATTGTCGAATATGCTGCTGAGCTTGAAAAAGCTGAGGCGGAGATGGGCGGGGAAAAAGATAAGGTTCTCGCAGCTGGCGGGATGCATATTTTGGGTTCTGAACGCCATGAAAGTCGACGTATTGATAACCAGTTACGAGGACGCTCGGGCCGTCAGGGTGATCCCGGTTCGTCGCAATTCTTTTTGAGTTTAGAAGATGATTTGATGCGTCGGTTTGCCGGTGAGAAGCTACAGGGCATGATGGAGCGCTGGGGTGGCATGAAAGAAGATGACGTGATCGATTCGCGTTTAGTCAGCCGGCAAATTGAGGGTGCTCAAAAGCGAGTTGAAGCCTACAATTTTGGTATTCGCAAAAATGTCCTGGAAATGGACAATGTGATGAATCAACAGCGGGCGACGCTGTATGCCTTACGGCGCGAAATTCTAGCCGGTGGTAATTTCGATAAGCGGATTCGCGACAGTCTCGAGAGCACGGTACTTGACGCTGTGGGTCGGTTTTGTCCGTTGGCTCAACCCTCTTCGGATTGGTCGTTTGAGGCGCTTGAAGGCGAATCCTTCAAGGTTTTTGATCTGCCGGTGAGTTTGTCAGGCCTGCGGCGCGGTGATGTCCCTGATCGACAAGCTTATCAGATGGAAATCGGGAACTATCTGTATTCAGCAGTGGCTCGGCAGCATGAGAAGCGTCGGGCTGAGTTCTCGGGTGAGACCTACGACCACTTAGCGCAGACTTTTTATCTTCGAAGTATTGATCATCATTGGAAAGCGCACCTGACTCAGATGGACCACCTCAAAGAGGGGATTTATTTGCGTGGTTATGGCCAGAAGGATCCGCGCCACGAATATCGTCGAGAAGGGTTTACCCTGTTCACTGCTATGCTCGATCGCGTGGGACGTGATGCGTTGATGCAGTTGTATCGTGTCGATTTGGTCGATGAAGAATCGGTCGCACGCGAAGAATCGGAACGTCGCGCTCGAGCACGGCGCTTGATCGAAGAGCAGCGTCGAGCCTCAGCAGCAGGTGAGCAACGGAGTAGCCGGCGAGCACGCAAAGCGGCTACGTATACTGGTCGGGTTGCGGGCGGGACCGAAGAAGGCACGGTTCGGCGTGATCAGCCTAAAGTCGGAAGAAATGATCCTTGTCCTTGCGGTTCGGGTAAGAAATATAAGCACTGTTGTGGGCGCCCTGGTGCCCAGCGCGCCGAGGTCTAAATGACGAATTTCAGAAAGATTTATACTCGACCTGCCGTGTTGCTGGTTGTGATCACGATCTTAGATCAGTGGAGCAAAGTATGGGCCATGGAACGACTCAGTCGAGCTGAGCCGTGGTTGCAATATGGTTGGGCGCGCACACCTGATGGATTCATCAAAGTCATCGATTCGTGGTTTTGGTTTCGCTATGCGGAGAATCGAGCAGCAGCCTTCAGTTTGACGCAGTCCATTCCTGAGTGGATTCGTATGCCTTTACTGATTTTGGTGAGTATCGGAGCGATTATTGGTGTTTTGATCTGGTTGAAGCGTTTAGGACCAGGCGCTCGGATTATGCAGATTAGCTTGGGTCTGATTCTAGGTGGAGCACTTGGTAATCTAATCGATCGCGTGCGTTTGGGTTATGTTGTTGATTTCATCGATTGGCACTTGCGAGGTGTGAACCCGAGTTACACCTTTCCGACCTTCAATGTTGCTGATTCCGCCATCGTATGTGGTGGGATTTTGGTGTTGCTTTTGGGGGGTCGAGAGGAGCGTCGAGTTAAGGAGCAGCAAGAGGCTGGTGCTGGGGCGCCAGAAGAACAACCCGCACCGGTCACGGAAAGCTTGCAAGGTGAGGGGTAAATGAGTCACAGGGTGCTCAGACGATAGCTTATGCTGGAGTGGCGGAATTGGTAGACGCACCGGATTCAAAATCCGGCGTTGGAGACAACGTGTGGGTTCGAGTCCCACCTCCAGTACCATAGCGCGAGTTGTCGATGGGGGTCTTGGTGAGTTCAGAGCACGCACAACTGCAAATTCAAGAGGCCCTGGATGCCTTCGTGCGTGAGTCGCACGCTGTCGGTATTCAGCTTTGCGAACGCTCTGGTGCTTCGCTGGCCATAAGTGGCGATCTATTCCGTGTGGATCCCGGTCGCTTCGCGGCCTCTCTGGCCGGTTTGTTGGCTAGTGCGCAGGGCGTGATGCGCCCTTTAGGGCGGGAACAGGTTGAGAGTCTTCACATCGATGCCGGGGAGGTGAAACTCCTCTCGGCGCTCGTGAAACCCGGTTTCACGCTAGTCGTTGTCTTTGATGCGCGAAGTAGCCTTGGGGTGGTCCGATGGCGTTTGGCGTCTTTAGTGAGTCGTTTGGGGAGTCTTTTGGGTGCGAATGAGCATCAAAGAATAGGCTCACCGATCACGGATGAAGAAATTGAGAATCTGTTCTCTTAGTGTAACACTGCTATACATGTTTGACGGGCTATAATAGGGCTTGTTACCTGCGCGGCCTGACCGTGAGAGGCTTGGAGATTGCGATGAATCTGATGGTTCGAGCAGCACTGTTTATTGCTCTAGTTGGCGTGCCCTTACCGGCTTGGTCTCAAGCAGCTTTGGAGGCGGCTCCGGCTGAAGCCGCGAATCCGACTGATGGTGATGAGCCTGGCGAAGATAAGGAGGCCCCTGCTGCAGTGGAGCAGTCGACCCCAGCCGCTTCAGCTGATCAAGCAGGATCAGGAAACTCTGGGAACGCAGATGATGCAGATGATGCAGATGACGGCGAAGATGATGGTGACGATGCATACGATGTTCGAGTGCGCGATCTAGAAGAACGAGTCAACCAACTCAAGATGCGGATTTATCAAAGTAAAGCGCGCTTGGTTCGCTTGCAAGAGGCGGTCATGCATGGCGTGGTCAGTGGTGCTCGAGCACGGTTGGTTCATCGTAATGAGATGGGTTCGACATTCAAACTTCAAGAAGCTCATTATTTCCTTGATGGCGCACCGTTGAAGCAGATGTCGAACTTGGATGGTAGCCTTGCCAATCAAAAGGAGATCGAACTGTTTCAAGGTCAAATTGTCCCGGGCAATCATCAGTTATCGGTGAATTTGGTTTATGCCGGTAATGGCTTCGGGATCTTTTCCTACTTGAAGGGTTATCGATTCAAAATCCGATCCAGCTACACCTTCTCCGCTGAGGAGGGTAAGTTCACCGAGATCAAAGTCGTTGGCTTTGAGCGTGGAGGGATTACGACTGACCTGAGGGAGCGACCGACTGTCCGTTATGACGTTGATGTCATGAAGGATACGGCTAGGTCTCAAAAGAAAGAGCAGGCGGATAAGCCTGTCGCCAAGGGGAACTGACCCACTATGCTGCGTCCTGCGGGGCTCTCGCTCCTTACTTTAGTCATCGCATTTAGCGTTGATGCCGAGGCTCAGTCCTCGGTCAAAGAGGGTTTGCGTACGGTTTCGGGGATGGCGGATGAGGTCAGCGGTCGAGCGCAGTTTATCGAGCAGCAGTTCCGCAAGAAGTCGATGGGTGTAGAAGAACGTGGTCGTAAAGCTCGGCTAGAAAACGGCGAGGTTTTGTTTTTGCTCAAAGACTACCGCAACGCTGCGGTTGTTCTTTTTGATCTCGTTGAAGACCCTAAGCTTAAGAATGACAAACGGTATGCTGACGCCGTTTATTTTTTGGCTGAGTCATTGTTTCAAGATGGCAACGGCTCGGCGGCTCGTATTTACTTTAAGCGTTTGGTTGAAGCAGGGGCATCCCGTCATCTGACCCCCTCTATCCTGCGACTGATAGAGATAGCGGGCTCGCGTGCAGAGTTTGATGAGGTCGGTAAAGCGTTCAAGGCCTATCAAAAGGCGAGTGGTGGTCGGATTCCGCCGCAGGTCGATTATTTTTATGGAAAGTCGTTGATTCACGGTGGTGATTATGCGGCCGCTATCGAGCGCCTCAAGCGCTCTGCTGTTGAGGGGCCTTACCGTCATCAGTCGACGTATGCGACTGGTGTGGCGTTGGCCGCTTTGGGTAAACTCAACGATGCGGCAGAAATGTTCGACTCTTTGCTGAAGTTTGTTCCTTCGACCGACGCTCAGAAAGAAATACGAGAACTTACCCACCTTGCCCGCGGACGAGTCTACTACGAAATTGGTGAAATCGGTGCGAGTATCGATGCCTATCAAAGCATTGATCACCGTTCGAAGTATTTCGATGAGATGTTGTTCGAAATTACATGGGCATACGTCAAAAGCGCTGAAGAAAAAGACGACGAAGACGATAAGAATACGCAATACAAAAAGGCGGTGCGGGCGGTTGAGATTTTACTTGCCAGTAATCCGCATTCGCCGGTTGTTCCTGAGGCGAAGGTTTTGCTTGGAAACCTGCACTTGCGCCTTAAGCAGTATGGACTGGCGGTCAAAGCATTTGACCAGGTGGTGAAGGACTACGAGCCGGGGCATGAGGAATTGCGACGGATTATTCGCGAGCGTGGTGATCCCATGCGGTATTTCCGCGAGATTATTGCGACCGGATTGGACAAGTTATCAGCAGAAAGCATGTTGCCGCCAGTTGCTTTGGATTGGGCTCGCTCTGACGGTGATCTGGACGGTGCTGTTCGTTTGTTCACCGAGCTTGAGCGCGGTGAGCGCGATTTAGCAGAAGCCGATCAGTTGATTGAAAAGATTCTTAGTCGCATTGAAGGTGAACGCCGAATTAACATGTTTCCGACCCTTGCCGACCAACAAGGTCGAGCGGTTGAGGTTGGCGCTTTGGCTGCTGATTGTGAGCGTCGGTTGCTTGATTTGGAAACCCGCATCCTGCGTGAGCAGGGCTTGAATACCGAGCAGTTGAGCGCGTTGCGTGCTGAGCGTCTACGGCTTCAGGCTCAGGTCGATAAGCTACCACCGACACTCAAGGCTCGAACGGAGCGAGTGGCGTCGGTCACGCGTCGGCTGGGTGATTTGAAGCAGCGTTTGTTCCGGCTGACGCTTGAGTTAAAAGGGTTTAAAAAGACGATCGCTGCGGTCGATCAGTACGTCGCAGGGCGTCGACAAAAAGGGAACCTGAGCCGTGAGGAGCTTGGATTCTTCCAGGTTAATGTGCCGGTGATTCGCGATATGATTATTGATATGGAGCGTATTGCGCAGCGCCTCAAAGCTGAAATTGAGAGCGAGGTTTCGGGGGTTGGTGCTGGTGCCGGCAGTGATGAATTTGCGTTACGTGCTGAATTTCGCCAAGCGCTCGCTAGAGAGCGCGACGCCGCCACTCAGTTGAGGGCGCGATTGACTGGCGAAAATCTCACCGACATACGCAATCTTGATGCCGTTCGGCAGCGTGTGGCTCGAGCACAGCAACAAGTGGATAAGGTCTTGCGAGAACTTGAGACTGTAGTCGCTAACGAGGCGGGCAACATAAGAGGTCGCGTGATGGTGGAGCAAGCTCGTTTGAGGGGGCTTCGAGCAGAAGAGGAGGCCTTAGCGAGGCAGGCTGAGCGTGGAGCGATCGGCGCCGTAAATGCGACGCTGAGCAACGTGAGTAACAAGTTCTATCAAATTATTCGCAACGCAGACGTTGGTAAAATCGATGTGGCTTGGGAGCAGAAAGAAACAGAAACCAAAGGGATTACTAAGCTGGGTCGAGCAAAAGAACGAGAGATGTCTCGTATTCGAGAGCAGTTTGACGAAGCTTTAGGCGGTGAGGGGGCTAGCAAGTGACGCGTGGACTAACGCTGGCACTCGGTTTCTTTTTAGCCGCCCAGGTTGTTGCTCAGGGTCAGCCGGATACAGCCAAGCAATCGGAAGACGCTGAACCAGCACCAGCGAAAGCCGGGTCGACAGACTCAAAGGCAGCAGAGCAACCATCAAATGATGATCCGCCAGAGGCGGGAGCCGCTGTGGCTGAGGCGCAGCAAAAGACGCCAGAGCAGTTAGCGAAAGAGAAAGCCAAAAAAGAATTTGAAGAGACCGTTGCTCGCTTCAAAAAGGTCTCTGATGAGTTCAATGCTGAGATTATGGCGACGATCAAGCGCAAGCGAGATGCTCGCATGCGCCGCATCGATATCGATTTTGAACAGCGTATCGGCGAGTTAGAGCGGCGTGAATCCGAGCGACGTAAAGGTGCAATTGAAGCATTTGAGCGCTTTGTGAGTCGCTATGCTTATGATGCCGAATATTCACCTCAAGCGATGTTTCGATTGGCTGAACTCTACTTTGAGCAAGCTAAATACGACTACAATGATGCCGATGAGGAGTTTTC
Organism: uncultured Candidatus Hydrogenedens sp.; assembly: GCA_902574205.1. Lineage (GTDB taxonomy): Bacteria > Myxococcota > UBA4151 > UBA4151 > UBA4151 > CACGMS01. The sequence continues at coordinate 26,962 of CACGMS010000002.1, forward strand.
TAGGCAGCTTGAATTGTTTGAGCAGAAAAAGATTGGCAAAGAGCCCGATGCGCCGGTTTTGGATTTGGCTAAGAGCATTAAGTTGTACGAGACAATCCTCAAGCGCTTTCCAAAGTTCGAACAAAACGACGGTGTTCAATATCTCCTAGCGTTTTGTTTAGAGGAGACCGGCGAATTTGAGCGCAGCCTGTCGAATTATGAAGGCTTGGTCGCTAACTACCCCGACAGTAAGTTTGTACCTGAAGTCTGGTTGCGTATCGGTGAAAATCATTTCACTGAAGATCGGTTATGCGAAGCGCTTGATGCTTATCGTCGGGTACTCAACAATCCCGAGTCAGCTTTGTACGATAAGGCACTCTACAAAGTCGCGTGGACGCACTATCGCCTCGATCGTTTTGATGCGGCGTACAAGCGCTTCATCGAGTTGATCGATTTTTCGGATAAAAAAGCTGAAGAAACCGGTGAGAGTGGATCAGACCTTAGGAAAGAGGCGTTGCAATACGTCGCTGTTGCTGCCGTTGAACAGGGGTGGGGGCGGCCTGCGACGGGCGAAGAGTTAGATCAGTGTAAAGCGGTTGTAGCTCAAGACGAGTTGTACGACGAAAAACAGGCTGAGTTGATGGATGAGTATGATGCCAAGGGGATCACGCCACCAGAAGTCTCAGCTGGTGACCGTTTGGAGCAGATGTTCGCTGCGGTGGGTGGGCGTAGCTACCAACGTGAAGTGTATTTAGAGGTGGCTAAGGTCCTGTTCGACCAAGCCGCATGGCAGAAGTATACGCCGATCGCTAAGCGGGTGATCGAGCTTGACCCTATGCACCCGGATAATCCGAACGTGGCGATGAATATTATTGCTGCTTATGACCAACTGGGTCGCGAGAAGCTCGCTGAGGGCGCTGCTGCGCGTGAGGCATTGTTTACGACTTATGGTCCGGGTACCGAGTGGCAAGAGGCGAACAAAAATCGCCCTTCGGTGATTCGAAAGGCGATGAAGCTGGCTCAAGACGCTTTGATTTCCTCGGCCTTGTTTCGACTCGACCTTGCCCAGAAATACTTCCAGGAAGAGAAGGTCGCTTTAGCCTCTGAAGAAGCTCGAGTTTCTGCGCAGATGCTTTCTGACTACATCGAGCGATTTCCTTATGACCCAAATCTCTACGAGTACAACTATTACCTAGGTATTGGTTATACAATGTCGGTGCAGTTTCTTAAGGCAGCCGACGTCTTTGAGTTGGTACGCGACGATAAGAAGAATAGTAAATATCGCGAGGATGCGGCTTACCGTGCGTTCTTGAACTTGCAGGCCGAGGTCGATTCGCAAACTCAAAAAGGTACGTTGCCTGAGCCGCCACCGCTAGCGGATACTCCGCAGGAGATTCCTCGCCTTTTGGTGCGTTTGATCGACGCGTCGATGAGGTACATCAAATCAAGTCCAAACACCGAAGATACACCGCGTTTCTACTTTAATGCAGCGACAATTTATGCCCAATACTCACACAAGTCGAAAGCCGATAAATGGTACCGAAAACTGATCGATACCTTCCCTGAGTCGGAAGGGGCGGTGGATGCTGCTCGATGGGTGCTCAATGAGTACTCTGCTACAGAAGACTGGAAGAACGTTGAGGCCTGGTGTCGCCGTATGCTCAAGATTGGCGTCGGTAAAGACAACGAAGAATTCAAAGAGCAGATGAGCAAAAGCGCTGCCGGTGCTGTGTATAAGCAAGCCGTCGCTGCGTTTGGTAAAAAGGAATTCCAACTGGCGCATGACGAGTTTTTGCGCTTGGTCAAGGAGGACCCGAAGAATCAGTTTGCAGCTAAGGCGCTGTATTCAGCAGCTCAGTCAATGGCTGAACTTAAGCGCTTTTTGTCGGCCGGTCAGCTTTATGAGCGAGTCTTCAAAGAGTACCCAGAAGATAAAGATCTCGCTGCAAAAGCATTATTTAATGTTGCATCGACGGCCTATGAGGGCTTTGAGTTCGATCGCGCCATCTCATTGTATTTGAAATTGGTGTCCGATTACAAAGATTTCCCCGATCGAGCCGATGCGCTCTACAACGCTGCTGTTGCGCTACAGAGCACCGAACAGTTCAAGCGCGCCGCGCTGTTGTTTCAGAAATACACCAAGCTGTTTAAAGATCGGCCTGATGTACCTGAGGTGTTTTTCAATTCGGCTTTGGTTTGGGAGCAGGCGAAAGACGATCGCCGCATGAAACGAACATTTAATGAGTTTATTCGTAAGTACGGCAGTAAGAAAGAACAAGGCGGGCGTGTCGTTCAAATCTATTCGAAGTTTAGCGACCAATTGTGGGACGAGTTGGTGACTTTGAAATCGAAGCCGCCGAAAAGCAGGGCTCAGCGCCGGCGGTGGTCTAAATCGGTCAAGAATGCGCGAAAGAAAGTCGACCGATTTGTTGATAAAACGCTGGATGAATACAAAAAACGAGGTTTTGCACCGCAAACGATTGAGGCAGCTTATGCTGCTAAGGCGCATTTTCGTAAACTCGAAGCTGAATTCGAAGAGTACGCGGCGCTCGATTTTGGTGTGCAGGCACGAAAAGATGTTGAGCTTGCAAAGAAGCTTCAAAAGCGCATCAAAGAGAAGTTTGAATGGGCGAACAATCTTGAGAAAAAGTACCTCGATATCTTCCAGTATCTGACCTTTGATTGGACCTTGGCTGCATCGTATCGAATTGGTTCGATCTGGGAGAATTTTGCCGAGAAACTCTACAATGCGCCAGTGCCGAGACAGTTTCGTAATGACGACATTATGATGGATGAGTGGAAGGTTTTGCTTGAGCAGCAAGCCGAGCCATTTGAGCAGCGTGCGGTGCAAAAGTATGGCGACCTCATCAAAGAGGCGCGCAAGCGGAAGTTCCGCAACATGTGGACGAAAAAGGCACTTCAGAGTTTGAATCGTTATGCGCGAGACGAATGGCCGATCGAAAAAGAAGCAATTACGAGTGGTCTTGAGGCGTTGTTGCCTGGTGACTTGTTCGCTCAGCCCGCAGCTTATCGAAAGCCGCCACCACCGCCGCCGGAACCCAAAGACAAGGGCGAAGAGAAGCCTGAGGATAAGGGCGAAGAGAAGTCTGAGGACAAGGGTGAAGAGAAGCCTGAGGATAAGGGCGAAGAGAAGTCTGAGGACAAGGGTGAAGAGAAGCCTGAGGATAAGGGCGAAGAGAAGTCTGAGGACAAGGGTGAAGAGAAGCCTGAGGATAAGGGCGAAGAGAAGTCTGAGGACAAGGGTGAAGAGAAAGCTGAGGACAAGGGTGAAGAGAAAGCTGAGGATATGGTGGAAAATCAACCCGCCGTCGATGTTCAGCCGTCGGATGTGCCTAGCCCGGACCAAGTAGAAGCCGACCAAAAATCCGCCGAAGAGAAATCGGATCAAGCGCCACCAGCCGATAGCGATGAGGAGGACAAATGAAACGTGTCGTACTTTTCATGATCCTCGGTGCTTCGTGTGCCTCACCGAAACCTGCCCAGCCTGAACCGGTTGTCTTTGATGAGGCGCCAGTAATGGAGCCTGAAGCCGGCCCGGCTGAGCCTGTTGAGGCGGGTTTTACACCGGATGCAGCGGCAGACGCAGGTGAGATCGTTGTTCCGGATGCAGCGGTCGATGCTGGTTCGGTGCTTCCTGATGCGGGTACTGTCGACGCAGGGCGTTTGGTTGAGCCTTTGTTGCCCGATGAGGCCCTAAAAGCGCGCTTTGAAAAAGCTCTAGACCAAGCGCTTGATGACCCGAAAGCTGCGGAGTCTGAGTTTGATGCGATCGCTGCTGTGGCACCCAACTTCTATTTTGCGCATTACAATGCTGCGCTGTGTCGTTTGAGACAGGGTGATAAACAAGCAGGCATGGCTCGATTGCAGTCTGTGCATGACCAGTTTGGTTCGGTTTTTCATGGCGCAACAGAAGCGCTTGCTTGGGCAAAGTTTCGCGATGGCGATAAAGAAGGCGCACAGTCCCTTCTAAGGGGCGCGATGAATGATCACCCTCGTGTTCTTGATTTGCGAAACGCGTACGGTCGCATGTTGCTTGAAGTTGGTCGTTACGAAGAGGCGGCTGCGCTATCGATGAAAACTCTTAAGAAAGACGAAGTAAATGTCTCTGCGATGCAGGTTCTAGGTTGGTCGTTTTGTAAGCGTGAAAAGATGGGGCTGTGCCTTCTCGTGCTCGGGAACGCGTTGAAAGTTCCTGGTGAAGAAGCGAACGGGATGACCAATTACCTAGCGGCTTTAGCGTACCTAAAATATGCGAAAGGTGCTCAGAAGTTAACAGCTGAAGCGCGCGTTCGCCGCGCTCATGGGTATTTGGAAAAGGCAGCCGCAGGCTTGCCAGATAAGCCAGAGGTACTGATTAATTATGCTCGCGTTTTGCTCGATCGCGGCGACCCTCAGCAGGCCTATAAGTTAAGTCGAAGAGCCACGGTTCTGCGGCCGGACTTAATCGAGGGTTGGATGCTCAAGGCTGTCGCTGAGCGCGATAAGGGTGACTATGCCGCAAGTCGAACGACCTTTTTGAAGATTCTCAACGAGTATCCAGAACAGTATTCGGTGCTTTATAATTTGGGTATTTTGTATCTCGATCACGGCATGAAAAAGGTCGAGGGACAAGAGTTGTGTCCAGATGTCTCGATCGACGACATGAAGCAAGAAGTGGGATCGGATTTGTTTGACGGTGTCGCGGTCAAGCACGTCGACAAGACGATGGTCGACAAACTGCGCCGATTGCGTCAGGCGACGAGTTACCTTGAGCGGTTTCGTAAGAGTACGGAGCTCGATAATGAGCGCTCGATCGAAGTGGAGAAACAGATCCGCGCAGCGAATAAGGCCATTCGTAGCGAGAGTAAGAAACGCGCGCGGAACATCAAGCGTGCCAAGCGAGAAAAGAAAAAGGCAGAGCGGCGCAAAAAGCGGATGGAGCGCGAAGCCAAGAAAAAAGCTGCTGAGGAAAAGAAAGCCGCTGAGGAAAAGGCTGCTGCTGAAGCGCAGGGCGCTGCTGTAAGTGGAGAAGCTGACGGTTCATCGCAGGTTGAGTCGACGTCTTCGAAGGATAACGCGAACACGGACGCTGATGCGCCTGTTGCTGAGCCGGTGCCAACGCCAGAGACCGCAGCGGGAGCGCCGCGAGCGAACGCCGGCGAAGGCGAAGAAAAGGGCGAAGAAAAGGGCGACGAAAAGAGCGAAGAAAAGGGCGAAGAAAAGAGCGACGAAAAGAGCGACGAAAAGAGCGACGAAAATTCGTCTGAGCAAACTAAGCCTGCGTCGGAATCCAAATCTGATGATGAATCGCAGTCTTCTGCTTCGGAAGATCAGCAGCAAGCCGAAGCTGAGAATGAAGAACCTTCTGATGGTTCGGAGCGCGAAGAGAAATGATGATCGACTTCTCGTTAATTTCGAACCCTTGCGCTCAACTGAAGCGTGTGTACCATGCGGTAGGGGAGCGTATGATGCGAGTGAAGCAGCCAGGGTGGCTACGATTGCGTTGGGCTGGCCTCGCGGTCCTGGCCGTTCTAATGTTTGGCTCGACACCAGCGTATGCGAAAAAGTTGGTTATCTCAGAAGCTTTTGAAATTACTGGGAAAATACAGCGACCTCAGGCGATGTATATCCTCCAGCGACAAAAGCTAAATCTCAAGGGTCTTCAACTTCGCCGGAGTCTAATTCCCAAGCTCTTAGAAAGTATGCGCAAGCCGCCACTTTGACGGCTTGCCACACAAAAGAAAGTTAACTAACAACCCTCTTCAGATAATTGTGTGGTCCAAAATCTTGGGTCACTGAGGACAAGAGACATACAGGAGGTTCTCATGTCGGTAGTTGCCGAGTTTTACAAACAGGGTGGTACTTGGATGCATCCCATCGCATTCGTGTCGGTGGTGGTGGTCGCGGTTTGTGCGGAGCGGATTTATTTCCTCTGGTTCCGTTACAACCTAAATGCTCACAGTTTCATGGGTCAGATTCAAAAGCTGATCATGGAAAACAGTGTCGATCGGGCGATCAAGCTGTGCAATGCTGAGCAGCATGCTGCGTTGCCGAGGATCGTGAAATCCGGTCTGACTCGCGCCAACAAAGGTGAGCAAGAAATCACAAACGCTGTCGAAGAGATGGTGCTTGAGATGACCCCGCTCATCAGCAAGCGGATGGCATGGCTTCCGACGTTGGCGTCGTTGGCAACGATGCTCGGTCTTCTTGGTACGATTATCGGTATGATCGAAGCGTTCGCCGCCGTGGCGAAGGCAGCGCCTGATCAGAAGCAGGAAATGCTTGCCGGTGCTATTGCTATCGCGATGAACACCACGGCGTTTGGTCTGATGGTCGCGATCCCGACCATGTTCCTTAGTCTGATTCTCAACACGTTGGTGAAGAAGATTATGGATGAAATTGATCAATACAGCATCAAGCTGGTTAATATGCTTGTCCTGCGTGGTCAGGGTGGGACCAACCCGCTCAATCGCTAGGAAGTGAATTGAGTGAATTGAGTCCTGTCGCTGGCGACGGTGGCTCTCTTATGGTTGTCTGAATATGTTGGAGTGACAGCGTGGCACGCAAAAAGATCAAGGAAGAAGTCCCTGAGCCAAACTTGGTTCCTGTGATGAACCTGGTGATGTTGTTGATCCCGTTCTTGTTGATGGCTTCGGCCTTCTTCGAAGTGGCGATCATTAACGTCAGTGCGCCGAAGGTAGCTTCTGGGCCGAGCTCGGATGATACCCCTAAAGATGATAAGCCGAAACTCAATCTGACCGTTGTGGTTAGTGACGGTGGTTTCAAGATTTGTGCGTATGGTGGTTGTCTTGGACCGGGCGGGGTTCGAGCTGAGGGTGGCGCCGCAAACGGTCCTGGGGCAGGTGGTAAGCCAACCGTTGCAACGACGCGCTTCTCGCATGAGTGCGTCGATAAAACTGCAACGCCTGCTCCTCCGGCATGTACCTTGCCGTTGCTTGCTTCGTGTCGGTCTGACGGCAGCGCACCTCATGATTTGCCGTATCCCGAGCGTTTGGCGAAAAATATGGATACGAACGGTGGCAGTCGCAAGGACTGCGATGGTGACGGTAAAGCCGATGTAGATATCTGCAAGGGTGAAGCAACAGACTGCAATTATCAGAATTATGACTACGCTGCATTGCGCAAGCATCTAGCTAAACTCAAGGCGGGAGCTGAGCAGGAGCGTAAGGTGATGATCATGGCCGACGAAGGTATTCCCTTTGAGGTAGTCGTTGGGGTTATGGATATCGCTCGTGATATGAAGACCGAGAGCGGGGAGACGAAAGAGTTGTTCCCCGACGTGGTCCTTTCGCCGGGCTTCCAGTAGTCCGAAAGGAAGGTAAATCGTGACCGAAGAGCAAAATGTCGAGTCGGTTGAAGAGCAGAAGGCCGTTGAGTCGGTCGACGGTGCTTATCCTGGATGGGATGAGCAACAACCGCCAGCGAAGAAGAAGAAACAGGCAGGAGGTATTGGTGACGAAGAGGTCCCGATGCCGAATATTACGTCGCTACTCGACGCGCTGTTCATTATTCTCGTGTTCCTCCTGAAAAGCTATTCAACCAACCCAGTTTCGGTGACTCAGAGCGCGAGTCTGAAGTTAGCGGCTTCCGCTGCGCAGCTCAGTCCGAAAGATGCATTGCCGGTGATTATTGATAAAAAAGGTATCACCGTCGACGGTATCGAGACGATGAAGTTTGATGATAAGGGTATGGTTCCGGCGGATCAGGTTGCCGGTCACATTATTGCGCCTTTGTCGCAGGCATTGCGTGATCAAGCTGAGAAGCAGCGTAAGCTGGCTCAGTTGAACACCGATGTCAGTTTTAAAGGTGAGTTGATTCTTATTTGCGATAAGGATTTACCATATAAAATCCTGCGCGATATCTTAATGACGGCTGGCGATGCGGAGTATGGTAATTTCCGTTTCGCTGTGATTAAGGCTGCGGGCTGATTACCCACCAGAGAGAAAGGCGACGCCATCTATGGGCACGAAGGTTCTCAAGGTAGCGGTCACTCAAGGTAAAAAAATCCTTGAGCAGAAACTCATCAGTAGCCGAACTTCGGTTACCGTGGGGACTGCGGCATCGAATACATTGCATGTAAGCGGTGAAGGCTTACCGGATACTTATAATCTGTTTGAGGTTGTTGGCGGAAAGTATTGCCTGAACTTCACGGAGAAGATGACGGGCAAGGTCAATGTTGGTGGTGGTCAGCTTGATTTTGAAACTGCCCGACAACAGACCGGTGTGCGTAAGCGCGGTAATGAATACCAAATGGTACTCAGCGAGGCGTCCAAAGGTGCAATCGAGTTGGGTGCTGGCGGTGTCCGCATCATCTTTCAGTTTGTCGATGCGCCCGCTGATGCGGTGCCTGCAAAACTGGCAGATTCGACGTATATGCCGCCTCTGCAGCGCTTGGATCGAGTGTTTTGGGGTTGTTTGGTTGTCTCTGCGTTGCTGCATACGGGTGGGGTGATCGGTGCGATGAACGCGCCGCCACCGCCGAAGCGCAAGATCACCGAGTTGCCTGATCGTTTTGCTAAGATGATCATCAAGAAGCCGCCAAAAGTTAAGCCGAAAGAAGAAAAGAAAAAAGAGCCCAAGAAAGACGGTGAGAAGAAGCCGTCCGAGAAAAAATCCGAAAAGAAAGCTGAGCCGAAACCAGAGAAAAAGCCGGCTAAAAAAGCTCAAACAGCTGCCAAGAAAGAAGAGCGTCGTGCCCAGGCTCAACAAGCCGTCCGCCAGAGCGCTGTCTTCAAGGCTTTAGCGATCGCTACGTCCGGCGGCGGCGCTGGCGTCGTGTTTCAGGCAGACGGTGACCCTCGAACTGATGTTAGCGCAGCGTTAGCGGCTTCGGGCGGAGCGGGTATCGCCGCTGCGGATGGAGGGCCCGGTGGGCCTGCTGTTCGAGGTGGCTCCGGTGGCGGAGGGCCTGTTGGTATTGGTGAAGTGGGCGGCGTGGCCGTCGGCGGCGGTGGGGGTAAGATAGCCAAGCGAAAAGGCCCGAAAATCCGCGTACGTATGAAGATGAGTAAGCCGAAGATTGACGACGGCGAGCTGGACGGAAAATCAGTTGCTCGTAAAATTCGGGCTCGAAAGCGTGCGTTCCAGGCTTGTTATGAGCGAGAACTCAAACGTAATCCGTCGCTCAAAGGTAAGCTGGTCTTAGAAGTTACGGTTGGCGAGAATGGTCGTGTCGCCGATATCTTTGTCGCCGATAACGCGCTCAATAACGCTGTGGCTAACTGCATCAAAGGCAAGATGCGTTCGATTCGTTTCCCGAAACCAGAGGGTGGCGAAGCAACGTTCTCCTATCCGTTCGTCTTTGCATCGAGTGGGTAGTTATGCAGCGGCTGGATCGTGCGGGGATTGAAGTCCTTCTCGAGACTGAACAGTTCAAGAGTTGGTTTGCCGAACTTAACGGTCTCAATCATCGCCTCGAACTTTTAGAATCCTCGATTGAGCGCGCTGCGGAGGCGTGCGCAGAAGCCGGCTTCCGATGCACCTATTGGCAAGAAGCTGCTGAAGAGGCGTTGTTGCGGTCAGCCGACCTGGGTAATACCTGCCATAATCTGCGTACGGAGATCGCTCGCTTAGAGAACGAAGCTTTTAGACGGCTTGCAGAGTTTGAGAGCGTTCGGGATGAGGTCACCGATCTGTGGATCAAAATTACAGCGATCGAGCATCGTTGTGATGATCATCCGGACGAAGCAACTCGCGTAAGGTCTCGAGCTCGCTATCAAGGCGAGTTGAAAAAACTTCGAGCAGCCTATGCATCCAGTAATGAGCGTAAAGAAGCACTTTGGCAGGCCGAAGAGCTGCTTTGGATGCAAGTGGCGGAGCAGACCCTCATGGTGCCCGAGATCGAAGTTCGTTCTCAGCGTTTAGAAGAGCGCTATGGACAGTTGATGCACCGCGTTGAGGCGTTACAAGAGCGGGAGAAGCGTGCGCAACAAACGCTGGCTGATGAGCGTGAGGAACTGGTTGAAGTTCAGAAGCAAATGGCAAAATTGCGCTCTGCGGCAAAGATGTCGTTTTCCTGTGTTTGCCATGAAAATTTTCTCTATTGGCCGATTGGTGACGATGCGAAACTTGCTCTGGTTGTCGCCCTCAATTCGAATCCGACGGATTACAATATTGAGGTGAAGAGCGGGCAATTGTATCAATGTGAAACCGAGAGAGGCGTCCGGTATCTTGAGCCCGTCAGTGTCGGTACGTCGGTTGTGGAAGAAGATGAGCGTCTTATTCGGTTCTTTGAGGAGGTCGCATGAGTGAGGCTTATGATCGGGTCGAAGCGCTTCAGGCCTCGCCTTTGTTTAACGATCTTTTGCCGTTGGAAAAACAATATCTTGCGGATTTAGCAGTCCATCGCCAACTCGGAGCAGGCGACATCCTTTTTGAGGAAGGTGATGTTGGTGATGCGATGTATGTCGTGGTCAGTGGTGAGTTGGGCGTTGAGGTTGGCGAGAATGGTGTAAATCACGAAATAGCGACTTTAGTGGCGCCTGATTTTGTGGGTGAAATGGCGTTGATTGATAAACGGCCTAGGGCAGCTCGCGTTCGCGCAAAATCGGATGCGGTTTTGTTAGCGATCAGCCATGCGAACATTTACTCTTTTGCCCGTGTTCATCGAAGCGGTTTTACTTGGTTAGTGGTCAATATTGCGAAAAACCTGGCCAGCCGCTTACGTGCGATGAACGACGCTGCTTCGGGTGTGGCCGAGTGACCTTTTGGCCACCATTTTAAAAGGGTTACTTTGAACGACCATTTCCCTTGCCCCGATCGGCCGTTTCCCGGATACTATAACTCTAGCGCCGCGGTCTGTGATTTTGGCGCGTGTTTGGAGCCTTTGATTTGTTCATGTTAATGAACCAAAACCGCTTGTTGGTAGCGGTCTTAGGCTTCGCGTTCGTCAGCGCGCCTGCGTACGCAGAAGGCGGCATCAAGCTCACCTCGGAAGCACGAATGCACCCGTTGGTGCAAACTGGGTTCGCATTCGATTCGAATCCGCACCGTGCTTCTGGCGATACAGCTAAAGGCGATGGGTTCTTTCTGGTTCAAGGCGGCTTTGAGTTGAGTGTACCTTCTGATCGGCTCGACGTCCGCATGAACAATGTCATCAGTTACAACCACTATCTGGGGTTGATGGCGGATCCGAACACCGTGGGGGGGAATACGGCAGCGCTCTCGACGGTCAAGGGTGGTTCGGCACTCCAGTTGCTCGGCAATCGTAAGGGTAAACTGCGATGGGGGCTGGCTGGGAAGGTCAGTCGCCTTGATGAGCCAGAGCCCCTGAATCTGGGTATTCGGCAGGGGCGTTGGTCCAATGGTGTTGATACGTTCTTGGAGTGGCGCCCCAGTGGCGGTGCTTTGGGCGTCAAACCAGCAGCCAGTTTGGTGTATGATGCGTATGACGCGTCAGGTGGGGTAGGCGCAACGAAGCTCAATAAGGTCGCTCCGGGTCTGAGACTTGATTTTGACTGGCGCTTTCTCCCGCGGACGCAGTTCGTGATCAACAATCATTGGACATCGGTGACGTACGTAAACGACGAAGCGGCTAACGGTTACGCTGATCCTGTGAGTTCAGAACTGGGCGTTATGGGACAGTTTTCGCCGCGTCTTTCAGCGATCATTGCCGTGGGTTATTCGGGTAGTCAGTTTCTGACATCGGACAAGAATACGGACAACGCGACGAAAACGTTTTCTGGGCAAGCCGAGATTCGTTACGATGAACGACGAAAGGTGACCTGGCGATTAGGTTTGCGCCGTCGGCTGCTGCCCGTATCGGTTTTTGGCTTCATGGCGGACAACAGTGCCTATGCGCGCTACTCTGAGAAGTATTTGGGCGGTCTGCGCGTGGTGACACAACTCAAGGCAAGCCTTCGTACATTTGGCGCGCAGACGTCTGCACAAGACGTCATCCAGATTGGTACGGGTGAAGCACGAGCAGATATCACCGCGAGCTTTGATGCAAACATTCTCTGGCAACCGCAGAAATGGTGGGTAGCTGGTTTGACGAATCGTTTTGAGTACTTCACCACCAATAGTGTGTTCAAGTCAGCCGGTATGGCAGGTGATTCGCTGATTAGTCCTGATTTTGGGCGTAATCTAACCATGTTGGTGTTCGAAGCCAAGTACTGATGCGACTTGGTTGGGTTTGGATCGTCCTGGCGCTGGGTGCCTGTCGCGGGACAGTCGCTCCGGCACCTAAAACCGTTGATATCGAGAGTATTCGCGAGACGATTGAGAAGCGTCGTCACTTTATTGGCGCGGGTGACTCGGTTCAGATCCAAGTGTACCGAGAAAAGGAACTGTCGCTGAGCCAGATCGTCAGTCAGGATGGGACCATTTCGTTGCCGGTCACCGGAGAAGTCCAAGTCGCTGGAAAAACGCGTCAGCAGATTGAAGCTGAGCTCGAGACTAAACTGGTTAAGGCCGGTTTGAGTAACCCGAGGGTGTCCGTTTTGATCAAAAGGCTGATCTCCGCAAAGGTCTCTGTCTATGGTGAGGTGACTAAGCCTGGTACCTTTCCGTACGAGTCTGGGATGACAGTTGTTCAGGCGATTACCATGGCCGACGGGTTTAAGCGGACCGCCCTACAAGATAGAGTCATGATTATTCATGCCAATGGGGAGCGCCTCGAGGTGCCTGTGCGCCAGATTGGGTTGGGAAAAGTTCCGAATGTACCTTTGTTACCCGGTGATGTGATCTACGTCCCAGAGAGCTATTTTTAGTCGCTGAAAGGACTGGGTCATGAAGGGTATTGTGCTCGCGGGTGGTATGGGGACGCGTCTCGCTCCCTTGACGCACGTCACCAACAAGCATTTGTTACCGGTTTATGATCGACCCATGGTCGATTATCCGCTCGAGACATTGATCACGGCAGGTATCGAGGAAATCATGGTTGTTACGGGCGGTGAACACGCTGGTGATTTCCTCAAGTTGATGGGTAACGGTGAACGCCTCGGTTTACGTCATCTGAACTACACCTACCAAAAAGGTCATGGTGGCATCGCGGAAGCGCTTGGTCTGTGCGCGCATTGGGCAGATGGTGAGCCGATCTGCGTGATCTTAGGCGATAACCTTTTTGAGTATCAGTTGAGCCCAGGACTCATGGCGTTTGCGGATGATCCTAAAGGTGCCATGGTCTTCTTAAAGCAAGTCCATGATCCTGAGCGGTTTGGTGTCGCCACTCTTGAGGGTGATCGTGTCGTGGATATCACCGAGAAGCCCTCGCAACCGAATAGCGATTGGGCAGTGACCGGCGCCTATTGTTACGATGCAGAGGTCTTTGAAATCATTAAAACGCTCAAGCCAAGTGCTCGTGGCGAGCTTGAAATTACGGACGTCAATAATGCGTATCTGCAACGAGGTATGTTGCAAGCGCACAAGCTCGACGGTTGGTGGACCGATGCAGGAACTTTCGAGAGTCTCTTGCGCGCTGGCAATTTGGTGGCCAAAAGCGGTGCCAATAAATCGCACGAGTCGTAAAAGGTATCATGCGCGAACAACTCATTGCATTCGTTGATCCTCGTCATCGAAACGGTGCACTTCGATTAGGTCTTCTTTTTGCTGCATTGATCTTTGTGCCCTTTTTAGGTGCCTCTGGTCTCACGTCGCCATGGGAAGCACAGTACGCTGAAGTCGCTCGCGAAATGACGGCTAATGGTAACTATGTTTATCCAAAATACAGGAATACAGGGTTCTTCTCGAAACCCATTTTGACGATGTGGTTAACGAGTCCTGGGCTGAGCATTACGGGTGGCTGGCAAGCTGACGGCATGATTTCATCGTGGACGCCATTCGCTGTGCGTTTACCGATGGTTTTGTTGTTGTTGTTTGCCTTGTTTACGATGTTTTGGTCGATGGATCGGATCTTTGGTCATCGCATCGCGCTGGCGTGTATATTGGTGGCTTCGACATCACCGTTTATTTTACTCGCAGGGCGCCAAGCGGTTACTGATATGCCGTTTTTTGCAACGGTAAGCGCGGCTTTATTCGCTCTAATGGGGTATCTGTTTGGTGAGGATGAAGAGGCAGAGGCTCAGGCGCGTGTGGATACCCCGGCTGTCTGGGTTTTTGCTGTGCTTGCTGGGGTCGTCGTTGAGTTGGTTGTAGGGCTAGCTGCTCCGGCGGTTCATAGCGGTTGGCGACTGTTGTTTCTCTTGATTACGGTGCTTGCCGTCGCTCACCTTTTAGACCGTGCAGCCCGTCGACAACTGGAGAACTCTGAGGCTCGCTGGCTGACCGTTCGTGAAGATGGCGGTGATAAGTTACCGCTATGGTTCTTGACGGGGTTAGCTTGTGTCGTTGGCTTGCAGATCTTTTGGTATGTGACTTGTCCGGAGAATGATCCAATTTTGCCGATCAGAGGCTTGCGCTTGCCGAGCCGTATCACGGTCGTTGCTGGTATGATTGTACTCGCCGGCGTTTTGTATGCCCAACTTCGTCACAAAGCGCGCAATGAACTTCCGTTGTATGGCTTTTATGCCCTAGTCGGTTTGGCGACATTAGCGAAAGGTTTTGGCGGCTTTATGCTCCCGGGAGCTGTTGCTCTGGGTTATATTGTCAGTGCCTGGGATTGGGGAGTTCTCAAGCGGGTTCGCTTGGTCACGGGTCCTGCTTTGTCTCTACTTGTTGGTGCACCTTGGTTCTTAATTATGTTCGCTTATCCTGGACGAGATGAAGAGCATAAGACCTTTTATTCTCGGTTTGTGGTGCATGATCACCTTCGGCGAATGGGCGGTGGAATTCATGGGGATTCAAGTAAGCGTGGTCTCGGCTTTACATACCATATTCGCTACTTAGCGTATGGTTTGTTTCCGTGGGTTTTGGCGCTTCCAGCTGCCGTCGCTCGTCTGATTGGAAACACCAAAGCACGTCGAGGTAAGGATGCCGCCGAGATGTTCTTGGTGGTTTGGTTGGTGGTGAGCTTTTTACTCTTTACGCTGATGTCGACCAAGTTTCATCATTATGGATTGCCGGTTGTCGCGCCGCTCGTTGCGTTGATCGGGATTTGGTTGGGTAATTTGAGTTTAGATCGCTTTGTGTGGTCGCCGCCTATTGCTGCGTTGACGATTTTGCTCGGGGTCGCTGTTGCGGCTGACTTGATCCGGTTTCCATGGGAGTGGATGGATCTAACAACATACCACTATATTAACTATAAACCTCAAGATTATTTCCCAAGTGTTGCCGGTGGTCAGTGTGATCTGAGCACAACGTACTGTTGGGTTCTTGGTTTCATTCCAGTGACCATCGACTTCAATTGGCCGTTATTGGTAGGAATCGCTGTTGTTGTATCAACAGCTCTCGCTGTTATGGCATCGCTCTACGGCGCCTACAAAGCCGGTGCGGGATTTTTACAGAGCAAGGTGTGGGTCGCCTCGGGTTTGGTGACAGGCCTCTTTGTGGCGCATTTGTATTTCCCTGTCCTGGGTCAGCATTGGACGCATGCTTCGTTAGTTGGAACGTACTTTAAGCGACGACAGCCAGCTGACCCGCTCGTGGCTTATCAGATGAATTGGCACGGCGAGACTTTTTACGCGCGTAACTTAGAGTGGCAAATCAATGACTCGAAGCGGTTACGACAAATTGTGGACCGGCCAGGAACCGCTTGGGTGTTGGTTGAGCAGTCGCGATTTGATGGGATGAAAAAATCGCTGGGAAATCGGTACAAAGAGCGAGTTCATATTGCTGATCGCTCGAATGTGAAATGGTATTTGGTACGCGTTGATGATCCCTAGCGACTAAAGGCGTTGCGACGGCGGGCTTGCTTGCTTATTGAGGGGACCGCTTTCGACGATAGGGGTAAACGATGCGGTGGTTTATTGGGTGCGCTTTGTTTGCCGTAGTGGCTTGTTCGAGTGGGCCGAATAACCGCTTTACCGAACATCAAAAGAAGATCACACCGCCGCCTCCGAAAGAAGCGCTAAAGAAAGTCGTAAAAAAAGAAGTCGATTATCACGGTCTTGTCGCAGAAGGTGCCATCTTAGTTGATGTACGAACGCCTCCTGAGTTTGCTCGCGGTAGTGTTCCTGGCGCAAAGAACGTTCCTTATGAGAACTTACTTCAAAAGATGGACGCCTTCGGAACGCACGATCAAACCGTGATCGTGTTTTGTGAGTCTGGACGGCGTGCTGGGTTAGCTAAAGAGATCCTCGTTCAGCAGGGCTGGAA
Organism: uncultured Candidatus Hydrogenedens sp.; assembly: GCA_902574205.1. Lineage (GTDB taxonomy): Bacteria > Myxococcota > UBA4151 > UBA4151 > UBA4151 > CACGMS01. The sequence continues at coordinate 43,114 of CACGMS010000002.1, forward strand.
AGAGGTTCATAACATGGGAAGTCACAGGGACTGGTAATGAAGAATTTATTGATTGCATTATCGTGTATGCTGGCACCGTCGGTCGCTTTGGCGGCTGGGGGCGGCATGGAAGCTTATGGCGAGATTGTCGCCATCTTTATTTTGCTCGCCGTTGTGGTGTTCGTGATCAGTCGGTTGCCCACGGTTGAAGAGGTCAACCATTCGGCTGAGTTCCGTCGTCGACGCGTTATGAACTGGCTTCCTTTGGGGCTGACCTATGCGTTCTTGTATATGGGTCGCTACAACCTCAAGGTCTCCAAGTTTGCCTTTGAAGAAATGCAAGATTCGGCGGGCGGCGCGCTGATGAGTAACGAGGGCTTTGGCGTGATCTTCACCGTTGGGGTGTGGGTTTACGGCTCGGCCTTTTTGATCAACGGCCCGCTCACTGACAAATTGGGCGGTCGCTTCGCTATTTTAGTGGGTGCCGGTGGGTCTGCATTCGCTAATCTGTTAATGGGCTTGGCGACTTGGAGTTTAGTCAATCAGGGGCCCATGCACACCGCTATCGGTGAGAACTTCATCACGATTTTCTCTGTGCTCTATGGCGTAAATATGTACTTTCAGAGCTTTGGCGCTGTGGCAGTGGTTAAGTGTAACGCACCATGGTTCCATGTCAGAGAGCGCGGTGTATTTGGCGCGATTTTCGGTATCTTGATCTCGCTCGGCGTCTATTTTGCGTTTGATTTGGGCTACAAAATTGTCAACCACATCGGCGTCGCTGAGGTCTTCTTTATACCCACAGTGATGTTAGCGATCTTCTGGATTGCTGATTACTTCTTGGTGCGTAACTCACCCGAGGATGCAGGCCTGAAAGACTTTGATACGGCGGACGCTTCATCAGGCGATGATGGACCGCAACTCGGAGCCTTAGAAGTCTTTAAGAAGATGCTGACCAATCCGATCATCATCACCATTGCGTTGGTTGAGTTCTGCAGTGGGTTTATTCGCCAGGCGCCGATGCAATGGTACCGAACGTTTGCTAAGCAGACCAACGAGGTGCTGCAGCTCAAAGGCGACTTTATCTATGATCACTGGGGTATGTGGTTGTGCGTCGCTGGTATTATGGGCGGCGTGCTCGCTGGTGTGATTTCGGATCGAGTCTTTCAGTCCCGCCGAGGACCCGTGGCAGCCATCTTGTATTTGGGCGTGACCTTAGGTTCGGTTGTTCTGTACTTTACCTATCAAATCCCAGCGATTGAGTTTGCCGGTGTGAAGTTATCGGTTCCAGGCGTGATGGCGATTTTGATTTCGATGTGCGTCATCGGCGTACACGGTATGTTATCCGGGACGGCGTCCATGGACTTTGGTGGTCGCAAGAATGTGGGGATTGCGGTCGGGATTATCGACGGGTTTGTCTATTTGGGCACCGGAGTGATGTCACTGACGTACGCTTATGTCTTGCCGCAAGAGCAGTTCGATACATCGGGTCAACTCATCGGACCGGTCACACAGCCTGAGAACTGGTCGCCTTGGCCGATTTCGATGATCATCATCGGGTTCTGCGGCTTTGCGCTGGCTACACGCGTCTGGAATGCGAAGCCTAAAGGTAAAGGCGCCTAAGCGAAGAGCTAAGGTGGGCGTTATTGCCAGTTCTGCCAATATGGCCGATTGGAACCTGTCAGGCCGGCAGTTGGGCTGAGGCCTTTAAGTTATAAGTCATTGGAATTCAAAGTTTATAATTAAGGCATGAATCCTGCTTAACCCTTCTGCGTACGTAGGAGGACATGCGGGTGGATCGGCTGAAACAGCTCAAACCGCTAGGAACGTTTTTCGGGTTGGCGCTCTGTGCTTATCTGGCTGCGGGTATTGTGACGACGGTGGTTGCTGAATGGCGCCGCCCGGTGCCGCCTTTGCCTGAGGTCAAGGCGCCGAAGAGCAGCAAGCGTTTTGTGCGTCAAATCAGCGCTATCGCTGATCGTAATCTAGCAGGAACTGCCAAAGAGGTGGTTGAAGAAATCGAGTCGGTTGAAGAGGGCCCAGAAGACCTCGATCCCAGCGGTGAGGTGATGAAATCCGGGCTCAACGCTCGGGTTGTTGCGACGGTATTGTTTGAGCATCAGGCATGGGATTTTGCGCTGATTGAGGACGGACTTCGGCGCAAAACCTTTATTGGTCATGTCGGCGATGAACTCTTTCCCAAGAACGAACTCTTTACGGTGATGACCATCGAAGAGGATCGCGTGATCATTCGCGAGGGCTCGAGTCCTCGACTCACATATCTTGAAAAGGAAAAGGTCAGCGACTCGGGCACCAGCAGCAGTTCTTCGACTTCGTCGTCAAGCAGTTCACCTAACGATAAGTCCGATATCAACAAGCGGATTCTTGCGGGGGTGAAGAAAAAAGGAGCCGGCAAATATGAGATTTCTCGCGACAGCATCGATACCGTACTCTCAAATATGAGTGCGCTCTCCACAGACGCTCGGGTGGTCCCTGACTTCAAAGGGGGCAAACAACGCGGCTTTAAGTTGTTTTCGATCAAACCCAAGTCGGTCTTCTCAAAAATTGGTTTAAAAAACGGGGACGTTCTCAAGACCGTCAACGGTTATACTCTGTCTAGTCCTGATAAAATCCTAGAGGTCTACGGGAAACTCAAAGATTCCGAACAGATCTCGATCGAAGTTTTACGACGCGGCAAGCCTCGTAACTTTGAATACTCCATTCGTTAATGAAGAAAGGCTTGGTTATGCGTACCCTGAGCCTCGTTGTGCTCTCATTGATTCTTACGACTCCAGCTTTGGCGCAGAATGCCTCAAAGCCGGTCTCTGAGCGTTCTAAAAAACGGCGAGCCCGCAAAGGTAAGTTCGACTTTAAGGAGCAGACCTACAAGCTGCCAAAGTTGCTGCAGTTGATGGGTGAGTTGACCCGTAAGAATTTTATCTTAGGTAAAGAACTCAAAAATAAAGAGATCACGATCTATTGCCAAAGCCCGGTAAGCATTACTGAAGCTTATCGTGTGTTTGTCTCTGCTTTGTCGGCTCATAAATTGAGTTTGGTCAAAGTCGGTAAGTTCTATCGAGTGGTAAAAGCGAAAGATGCCGTCAAAGGCCCCTCACCAACCTTCATTGATGGTCGCATGAACGAAGTGCCCTACGATGAGCGCATGGTGACCGTTTTGCATAAGCTGCGCCACTTAGACGGTAACGATCTGCTCAAGGTGCTGAAGAAGATGATTAGCCCGTCTGGCAGTGTGCAGATCGTGCCGCCACGGTTGTTGTTGATCTCCGATTCGGCGATGAATGTTCATCGCTTGATGCGCTTGGTCAAACACCTGGATAAAGCCGGCGCCACCCACCAGATTCACTACTATGAAGCGCGCTACGCTGATGCGGGTGATTTGGCTTCAAAACTTGGTGAGGTCTTTACCGTACTAGGGAAGAATAAGAAGAAGGCATCCACGAAATCTAAGAGCACTGCGCCGAGCGATGTGGTTCTGCAGCAGGTGGTCGCCGACGACCGAACCAACACCTTGATTATCGTTTCGGAACAAGTGGCTTATGAGCGCGCCGTGCAATTGCTCGATCGATTGGATCTACCGACACCCGATGATGAGGGTGCAATTCACGTCCTTCGTTTGGAAAATGCTGACGCCAAGGAACTTGCCTCGACGCTTTCGAGTTTGATCTCCGGATTGAGCAGCCAGCGAAACCGAAAAGGCAAGGGGAAGAGTAAATCGAAGAAAAAATCAGGCAAAGGCGCGTCTGCCGAAGGCTTGTTTACCGGGGAAGTTAAAGTGAGCGCTGATGAGGCGACGAACTCACTTGTTGTAGTCGCCAGTCGCAACGACTTGAGGGTTCTTCAGCGCATCGTCAAGCGGCTGGATTACCGTCGTCCGCAGGTTTTTGTTGAAGCAGCCTTTCTTGAGCTGTCAGTCAAAGAAGGCTCGGATGTGGGTGCCAGTATGCATAGCGGTGTAACTGCTGAAGGTACCGATTGGGTCGATGCAACTGAAAGCCCTTGGGTTGCCGGTGCACTGGCTGGTGGCGCGGGTATTGTTGGCTCAACGACAGCTCAAGGCCTTCGTTCGATCTCACCGGTAAGTGCCGCCGGATTGCTGGGTTTAGTCGGTGCCTTTCAAGGGGTTTCGATCCCTGGTCTTGATGAGGCCTTTGGGGTGAAGTTACCCACTTTTGGCGTGGTCTTTCAGGCGCTCAAGAGCACGACGGGTGTGGATGTCTTATCGACGCCGCATTTGTTGACGACCGACAATGAAGAAGCTGAGATTACGGTGGGCAAAAATGTACCTTTTGCATCGAGCATGATGGGTGGACTCGGTAATCTAGCGAGTTTGGCAGGTGCTGCAGGGTCTTCAGCAGCGAGCACGGGATTAGGTGCTTTGGGTGGTTTAGGGATCCCTTCTGTATCCATTCAGCGTCAAGATGTGGCGCTCAAGCTCAAGCTGACGCCACACGTCACCAATACGGGACAGGTCCGTATGGAACTTGAAGCTGAGATCAGTGAATTAGGCGGCATTGAACCGACAACCAACTCACCGATTACGACGCAGCGAAAGATCAAAACCGTTGTGGTCGCTGGAGACAGCCAGACCATTGTTATCGGCGGTTTGATGGGGGATCGAAAAACGGATTCAGTGACAAAGATTCCGTTGCTCGGTGATCTGCCCTTACTTGGAGCGTTGTTTCGTTCGAAAAAGACCGAGATCGATAAGACCAATCTGTTGTTGGTCCTGACCCCGCATATTGTCACGAACGACGAGGATTTTGCTCGGATTTTTGAGCGTAAGCTTGAGGAACGTCGCGAGTATGCAAAGTTTATGAGTGATCGTGCGAATAAATTCCGATCAACGATGAATTGGCAGCGAAAAGTCGGTCCGTTCGGTCGGCTCGATCGCGACCTCACGCGTCATCTTGACTCAATTGAAAATGGGGGTGGTGGTGAAGGTGATGAAGAGGTCATCGGTGCCGATGTGACGCCAAGTATTGAAGACGCCGTGACGTCTGAAGCGAAGCTTGAAGCGCCAGCAGCAGCGCAAACGGAACCGAAAGTAAAGACGGATTCATCTGCTCAGCCTGGCGCCGAAGCCAAACCGGCTGAAACTAAAGCCGCTGCGAAGAAAGACTGATCATGCGTATCGGTGAACTTCTAATTCGGCATCAGGGTGTGACCGCAGAAGCGGTTGACGCGGCTCTTGAAGAGCAGGTGGAACGTGGTGGCTTGCTTGGTGAGTTGCTCGTAGGCGCCAAAGCGGTTGATGAGTCCGGTTTAGCGATGAGTTTAGCCCAGCAGGCAGGCTGTGGCTTTCGCAAGCAGATCGATGCGAACGCCATCCCGGATGAGTTGCTTGATTTGATTCCGCTTAGTTTTGCTCGTGCACGGCAAGTGTTACCGCTTGAGGTGTCTGATGATGGCTCGGTGGTGGTGGTCGTTGCAGATCCTTACGATTTGTCGGTGGTCAGTGATCTGCAGTTGATGCTGCAGCGACCTTTGGTCACCGAAGTGGCGACATCGACACTGATTACCGCCAGCGCCAACAGCGCTTATGATCGAGCGACTCGGTTAGCCGAAGATGCTGCCGAAGGGCTTGAAGAGAGCCATGCGGAAGAAGAAGAAGAGTTCGCAATTCAAGACATCCTCGATGCCGAGGATGAGGCACCGATTATTCGATTTGTTCACTCGATTTTATCTCAGGCCGTTCGCGAGCGTGCCTCTGATATTCATGTGGAGCCCTTTGAGCGAGAAGTCGCAGTGCGTTTTCGAGTCGATGGCGTGTTGCGCGAGGTGGTTCGTCCGCCTAAGGCCGCCCAGAGCTCGATTACCAGTCGTATCAAAGTGATGGCTGGCCTGAACATCGCTGAGAAGCGTTTGCCTCAAGATGGGCGTATCCGTCTCAAGCGTGCCGGTCGCGATATTGATATTCGTGTCTCGACCGTACCCACCAGTCATGGCGAGCGGGTGGTGATGCGTTTGCTCGATCGCTCGGCAGTTCTCAAACCGCTTGATGATTTGGGCTTTGCTCAGAGTCAGTTGGACGGCGTGGACCGACTCATCAAGCGCAGTCATGGGATCATTTTGGTCACCGGTCCAACCGGTTCAGGTAAAACGACGACGCTTTATGGTTGTTTGAGCAAGATCAATTCGCCGGATAAGAACATCTTAACGATTGAAGATCCCGTCGAGTATCAGCTCCAAGGCGTGGGTCAGGTCCCTGTTAATCCAAAGATCGATTTGACCTTCGCGTCTGGTTTGCGTGCGTTCTTACGCCAGGATCCTGACGTGATCATGGTGGGTGAGATTCGCGATAAGGATACCGCAGAGATTGCCATTCAAGCCTCGTTGACGGGCCACTTAGTCCTCTCGACGATTCACACTAACGATGCCGCTTCAGCGATGACTCGTTTGGTCGATATGGGCGTTGAAGCCTTTTTGGTGGCGTCGTCATTAGCGGGTGTCTTGGCTCAGCGTCTGGTGCGTACGGTTTGTGATGAATGCGCCGAGACTCTACCCTTGAGTGACGGTGCGTGCCGTGAACTCGGTGTGGATCCGCGTATTCACGCCGGCAAACCTGTCCGTCGTGGCACAGGGTGTATCGAATGCCAAAATACAGGCTACAAAGGTCGAACTGGAATTTATGAGTTGTTGTTGGTTGATGACAACGTGCGTGAGTTGGTGCTGACCAACTCCGATGCAGCCCGGGTTAAAAAGGCTGCCCGTGAATACGGCATGGAAACCCTACGAGAAGACGGTCTTCGCAAAATCCTAAACGGTGAGACGACGGTTGCTGAGGTGTGTCGCGTCACGACGGAAGAAGCGGTGTTGGACTAAGTTATGCCGCTTTACGAATACAAAGGGTTCAGTGCTTCAGGGAAAGCAGCGAAGGGTGTTCGCGATGCCGAAACACCCAAGGCTTTGCGCGCACAACTCCGTCGTGACGGTGTTTTTATTTCCGAGGTCAAAGAAGCAAAGGTTGAGAAGAAGCAAGGCAGCGCAAAAGCGTTATCAAGTGGCAAGGTTAATGTCCGTGTGTTGGCGGTGGTTACGCGGCAATTTGCGGTTCTTATTCGTTCCGGTATCCCACTCGTTCCGGCGCTCACGGCATTGGCAGAGCAGGTTGAAGATGAACGATTAGCCCGTGTGCTCGCAGACGTTAAAGGGCGCGTGAATGAAGGGGCATCGCTTGCCGATGCCATGGGAGCTCACCCGAGAGCATTTTCAAATATTTATATCAATATGGTGCGTGCGGGCGAAAGCTCAGGTGCGCTCGATGTCGTTCTCGAGCGACTCGCCGATTTCACCGAAGGTCAAGCGGAACTCAAGTCGAAAGTTATCGGTGCTTTGATCTATCCGGTGGTGATGGTGATCGCCGGTGCTTTAGTCATGTTTGGATTGTTTATCTTTGTGGTGCCGCGCATCACTAAGATTTTCTCGTCGGCTGAAGCTCAATTACCTTTGCTTACGCGCACACTGATCGGCTTATCCGAAGTGATGCGTAATCCGGTTTTGATGTTCGGCGTGTTGGCTTTATTGGTGGTGGGTTTCATTATCTTTCGAAATTGGGTCCGCACCGAGACCGGACGTCGAAGCTTTGATGCGTTTAAGCTTAGCTTGCCACTGTTTGGTCGTATTCACCGCATGGTCGCCATTGCTCGATTTGCGCGCACATTAGGAACACTCTTAGCCTCGGGTGTGCCGCTTTTAGCCGCCTGTAAAATTGTACGAAATGTGGTGAGTAATGAGGTGCTGGCTGAAACCATTGACGCAGCGGCTTTAGCTGTTAGCGAGGGCCAGAGCTTTGCTGCGCCACTCAAGCGTAGTGGTGAGTTTCCACCTCTCGTTCATCACATGATTTCCGTCGGTGAACAAAGCGGTAAACTTGAAGGTATGCTCGAGAATGTGGCGACCGCATACGAACAACAGGTCGAAGTGACCGTCGGTGGTTTGACTTCGATTATCGAACCCATCTTGATTTTGTTTATGGGTGGCGGCGTGGCGACCGTCGTCTTTGCGATTTTGATGCCTATTTTACAAATGAACCAATTCATCCGCTGAAAGGCGATTTCATGGAAAACACATCAACAAAAATTCTGAAAGCAAGCGCAAGGCGCGGGATGACTTTGATCGAAATCCTTGTTGTGGTTGCGATTTTAGGCATGTTGGCAACGGCAGTAACTGTGACGGTGCTTGATCAGTTTGAAGACGCCAAGGGTGAACGCGCCCGTATGGATATTGCCGCGGTGACCCAGGGCTTATCTGCCTATTACATCAAGATGGGTAAGTACCCGACGACGGGCGAAGGCTTGAGCAGTTTGGTCAGTCCTCCCAAAGGCAGCCCGCTGTTGAGTGAACTCCCTAAAGACCCGTGGGAAAACGAGTATAATTACGCCTATCCTGGCACGCGTAATGCCAAAGGTTTTGATTTGTGGAGTTCGGGTAAGGACGGTCAATCTGGTAGCGAAGACGATATCGGTAACTGGAAAGACTCGGCTGAGTAAATCGTGAGGATTCCTGCTTCTTCCTCAGCTTTTCGATCAGGTTTTACCTTGATTGAGTTGATGGTCGCCATTGGTATTTTGGCGATTGTGACCGCAGGTGCTGTCAGTGGTATTTCGGCGGTCGATGGTGCTCGCACGCGCGAGGCCGCGGGAAAAGTTTCGGCAGCCGTTCGTGAGAGTTTCGATCGCGCCGCGCTGTCTGGTGAGATGCATCGATTAGTGTTTGAACTTGGTGGATCTGGAATGCGCCTTGAATCGGCCGATGGTTTCTTTGCGCTTCCTGCAGTCGGTGGTGATTTAGGCGAAACCGCAGAAGAGCGCGCAAGTCGCCTCGCAGAACAAGAAGAAGATTTATACGATGGCTTGAGCGATGAGGCGAAAGCTGGACTCAAGGCACTCAGACAGCCGCCGACTTGGAGTCCGGTTGATGGTCCGCTGGGTGAAGGTGTTGATTTAGGCAGCGCCAAAATCCTCTCATTTTGGTCGGACGCCTTTGAGCGCTTTCAATCCAAGGGCGAAGGGATTCTATATTTCTTTCCACGAGGAGAAACTCAAGACGCGGTCTTTTTCATCGGTGAAAGTGACGAGGAGAGTTTTACGGTTCGCGTGGACGGTATGGCTGCTCGTGTTCACGCTAAGTTTGGGCGTTACGATCACCGGGGTAAAGAGCTATGATGCGTGGTTTTACTTTACTCGAAGCGCTCGTTGCAATGGGCATTTTAGCCGGGCTGTTCACGGCGATCTATGGCGTTCAAGCAAGTGCCGTACGTTCGGTTCGTTATGCTCGTGATTTGCAGCGTGCTGCGCTGCTTGCTCGTGATAAGGTTCTTGAAGTCGAATGGAAGCTCAAAAAGGATGGGTTTTCAGTTGCTGATATGACGATGGAAGGGGACTTTGATGATGCTCAGGCGCCTGAGTTTAAGTGGCGAGCTGAGATTCGTCGCGTTAAAGCGGAAGCTTTTGAAAATATGGCGACGCCCGCCATGGACGGTGAAGTGTCGCCGTTAGCTGGTGCTTTTGCCCCAGCATTTTCAATGATCGGTCGACGCCTAGCCGATCAGGTTCGTGAGCTTCGTGTGGTCGTTTCGTGGAAAGATGGCACCTATGATGAATCGTTTGATGTCGTGACCCATATTGTTCAACTCACTGGGATGGGCTCGTCGGCAGCTAGTCCGGTTCCCAATGCCGGTCCGGGAGGGACATCCCTGCTTCAGCAAATGAAAACGAAGGCTTCGACTACAACTGGTTCAGCGGCATCGGGAGCGAGAAAATGAACCGCGGGTTTACTCTTCTAGAAGTGATGATTGCGACGGTTGTGGTAGGGATGATTGGTGTTTCTATTTACGGCGCTGTTGATCGTTCTTTTGAGCTCAAAGAAGAAGTCGCCGCCTATTCTGAGCGTTATCGTCAAGCGTACGTCGCGCTTGACCGGATGACGCGCGAGATCAGCTCGGCATTTGTGTCCAAGCATGTCGAGCCCGGCGAGCCACGGGTCGAAACATTGTTCATGGGCGAAGATGATGAACTTCGCTTTACCGCCTTTTCCAATACTGTTTTGCGCGCTGGCGCCCGTCAGGGCGATCAAGAGACCATTCACTATCGCTTAGATAGCGACCCGGCCGGTCTTGAGACGGAAGGTAAATGTCTGATTCGTTGGTCGGCACCTCGTCTACTTGAAGATGCTGAAGACGACAGTAAGGGGCGGGATCGGGTCGTGATTTGCGGCGTGGATCGACTCGTCTTTAGTTATCATGCTCAGCGTGAGGACGATTGGTCAGAAGATTGGAAGACCACGGACTCACTGCGCGAATCGAAAGATTACGGTTTAGGGATTGAAGAGGTTCGAAAGCGTTTGCCTGATCGGGTTCGTATCGATCTCACTTTGATGATGCCTGATGACGAACCCAAGTTGTTTCGCACAGCCACGAAAGTACGCCTTCACAAGGCGCTAAACTTCTAAGGTGGGATGATGCGAAGACGACGCGGTGTAGCTTTGTTGATGGTGCTTGCGACGGTGGCGGTGATGACCACCGTGGTCATGGAGTTTGTTCATGATAGTCAAGTGCGTAGTCGCATTGCAGCCAACGCTCGTGACTCGGTCCGTGCCTACTTTTTGGCGCGCTCGGGTATGGAGCTTTCGCGCTTGATGATTGCGTTTATGAAGCAATCACCGTGTCCGGTGAGTAGTGGTCTTGCTTCGGTTCAAGCCTCTGTAGGCGGTGCTAAAGGTGGGACTTCAAACACCCCAGCAACCTGTGAAGATGAACTGCGAATTTTGCAGCAAATGCTCAATCTGCCGCCCACACCTTTTTGGAAGATGATTCCGATTACCTCAGAGCTCTTTCAAGGCGTCGCTGATGGATCATTTGGTTCGATGCTTGGTGTGCCTTCTCCGCCGCTCGTGATGGGCGTCGAAAGTTCTGATCCTTCAGCTCAACTCGCCGATGTTGATGAGGGCTCAGGTGTCTTGTTTGGCGATATGCCAGGTTCGTTCAGTGTGGAGATTGATGATGAGGACCGAAAAATTCCGCTGAAAAGCTTATGGAAGGGTAGTCCTGCTCAGAATCGAGCAGCGATGATGCGTTTTGCCGCTTTGATCGCCCCTCCTCGCTATGACGCACTGTTTGGTGGTGTGAACAGTCGCGGTGAAGAAGTCGACCGGCAAGAGTTTTTATCGTCGGTCCTTGACTGGATGGATCCGGATACGACCATGTCAGAAATTGATCTTTTGACCGGTCGCCGAGTCACGAGCACCTCACCTGAAGATGCACGTTATGATACGGATGAAGCGCCATATCGGTCGCGTAATGCGGTCTTTGATTCGATTGCTGAACTCCGCTTGGTTAAGGGTTTTTCCGATGAAGCGTACCGCGCTTTTGCTGATCATTTATCGATCTACAGCGAAGACAAAGTGAATATTGAATCGATGCTTGCTGGCTTACTTGGGCTCCAGCTCCCTGCACCAGACGGCGATATGACCGCAATGAACGCACCCTCTCAATTTTTAGCCGGTTTATCCGTCTGTTTGACAGCTGATCAGTTGGTTGCTGTCTGGCAGCGTGTTGGCTTGTGGTATCAGGCCATCAATAACTGTGTTTTGGTCGGCTTGTTGCCTGAAGAAATGCAAGTTGATGTGTTGTGTCCATTAGAACCTAACCCGCCGATCAATCCGTTTCCCAAGTTCTTTGTCGAAGCCCTCGCTCAGTTGTCTGAAGCCGAAGGCATCGCCTTTGATAAAGGTAAGTGCGAGAACGCGGTGACCGCTACTTCACGTTATTTTAAACTGATCAGCCAAGCTCAAGTCGGCGATGCTCGCCGAACGTTGACGATGGTTATTCGCCACGCGCCTACGGATGCCCAGGAAGAGCGCTACTATTGGCGAGAGGAGTAATTATGGCTGCCCAACTAGGCCTAATTGATTTGAGTACAAAACGGTTGCGTATACTCGCTGCAGAGGCGGGTGGTCGGCGCGATGAACCTAGCTTGCTGCGTCGCGAAGAGTCACTCGAGGAGGGTCTTGATAGTCTTCCTGACGTGCTTGACCAGTTGCTCGAAGAGGGTGTGCTGAGCCCTGGTCGCTGGCAGTTGGCATTAAGCGGTGATTTGGTCACTTTTCATCGGATGCATAGTCCGTTGAAAGACCAACGCAAAGTGCGGCTTACATTAGAGTTTGAGCTAGAAAACGCGCTTCCCTTTCGCAGTGAGGATGTCGTTGTTTCTCCGATTTTGCGTAAAGCTGAAGACGGAACCGATATTTTAGCGTTCGTCACGCGTCGCGACGTTCTTGAGCCTTTGATCGACTGTTTCCAGGCGCGCCGAATCGAAACTGTACAGGTCGTTCCAAGTGCATTTGGTGCTGTTCCTGTCGATTTGTGCGCAAGTGGACGTCATCTGCTCCTTGATCTTGGAAAAGAGCAGATTGATGTGGTGGCGATTGAGGATGGATCGATCGAGACGATGGTTACTTTACCGGGTGGCGGAGACTTGGTCACTGCCGCGCTGCGCCGCAGTCACTTCCTTGATGTTCAAGAGGCAGAGCACGCCAAGGTTTTTGAGGGAGAAACCGTAGAGGGGCGAGAGGCTCTTGCACCAGCGATTGAAGCTTTTACCGAGCATGTTCAGCGAGCGGTTCGAGGGGGCTTGAGGACAGCCAATTGGCGCCAAGCTACAGTGCATCTAAGCGGAGGAGCAGCCTGCTTGACAGGATTGGTTGAGCGGTTGCACGAGCGCACGGGATTACGTGTCTTTCGTGTTGAAAATGTCGATTCGCTGACACCCAGTGCGCAAGAGGCATGTGCACTTGCTGCAGAGGTTGGTCATCTGCGCTCTGTGGTCAAAGGAGGTGGCTTTAAGCCGGTCAACTTACGAGCAGGCGACCTTGCACATACCACAGATGTGATGAAGGTTTTACAGGGCTTTCGCCCGGTTGCTGGTTGGGCTGCAGCCGTCTTGATTTTAGTCCTGATGCAGTTTTTTGCCGGGGTGTCGGCGCGCGATGCGCGAGCGGCTCGGTTTGAGTCGGCACGACGGCAGGCTTGTGCCGATATCGCGGGGATAACGAGCGCGAACGCAAGGCAGTGTCTCGCAGCGATGAACGAGACCATTGCAGGTACCGGATCGGGCGATATCCCGCGTTTTGACGCCATCGATCTGTTTTCACGCATCTCCCAAGCGGTTCCGACAGATTTGGAGGTTAAGCTTGATGATATTCGTATTGATGGGCGATCGTTACGTTTAGCTGGAACTACGACTGGCTTTCAACAGGCACGTAGTCTCGTTGACGCGTTATCGGTGGTGCGTTGTGTCGTTGGTTTACGCTCGGATAAGACGGTCAAAAAGGGTGATAAGGTGATGTTTTCACTGACGGGACGAATCGATTGTTCGGTCAAGCCTACAGACCCGGAGGCGCCCGCATCGCCGTCCGGTCAAAGTCGGGTTCAAAGCGCTACTCCCAGCGAGTCATCGGGTGCGTCGATCGATTCAAAGCGAAAGGAGAAAAAAGCACCTTCGCTGCCGGTTAAGGACCCGTCATCAGCTAAGGATTTTGGCAAAGGATTTAGGGGGTCATCACCGACGCAGACACAGCGTCAAGCAGAACAGCAAAAACGACTACGCGCCCAGGGGGATTCGGCAAAGGTCATTGAAGGTCCGGGCGAGGATGCAGAAGCCGAGGATAACACGGAAGCCGACGAGACCACGGAAGCCACGGGTTACGATGAACCGATTGTTGACCCTGCAACAGGAGTTACTGTCCCTTCAAGAATTCCAAATCCTTACCCAGGGATCAAACCCTTTCCGGGTGGCTCGCTCAAGCTTCCAAATGGGATCGGTAATGTGATGAAATTACCGGAAGATACTTTGGTTGGTGTCCCTCCAGCGGACATGGACACTGAGGAGGGCGACGAATGAAGTCCTTGTGGGATGCGTTTTCTAATTTGTCGCCCAACGATAAGCGGGCGTTGACTATTTTAATTGTATTCACTGCGACGATGGCATTGCTCTTTGGAGGCGTGGGGATGCGGAACATGAGTCGCACTTCGGAGCGCCAAGCGATAAAGGCGCAAGAGCAATACGCCAAAGTTCTTAATCTGGCTCAGGATTACGCCACCGCAAAAGCGCAAAAAGAGGCGTTGCAGCGACGGATCCGCAGCAGCCGTGTGCGGCTCGAAAGTGATATTGAAGCTGCGGCGAGTACGCTCGATATCGATATTCACGATATGAAGAATCAGAGTCCAGCGCCGGCAAAAGGTGATGCGCTGCGTGAAGAACGGCTCCGAATCACGATCAAAGCGATTACCATGGATCGCTTTACCGAGTTGATGAGTAAATTATTAGATAATCGGTCAGGTGATCTGATTCGTGTGCGAGAAATCAGTCTCAAGACTCAGTTTGATGACCGCGAAAAGGTTAAGGCGATCTTTGTCATATCGACGTGGCGGAGGAATTCGTAATGCAGCAGCTATGGCAGCGTAAATCGGTTCGTCTCCTGATCTATTCGTCGTGGACAACATTGATCTTCGTACTCTCTTTGGTGTGGACGTACCCTTCTGATGCGCTGGTCGCCGAAGTCGAAGCTGCTGTAAACAATAGTGGCACGCTAAAGAGCTTTGAAGCGCGTAAAGCATCGTTATCCGGACTCGGCGTAGCCATTGATGGAGTATCGTTGGTGACGGCGAAAGGTGATCCCAACTTGCCCTGGAAATTCAAGAGGGTTTGGGTGGGCCTCAACGGTTTTAGCTTTGATCCTAAAAACCCAAGTCTGAGGTTTGCTGTCGATGCGTACAAGGGATCGGTGAGTGGTTCTTATTCTGATCGACAATTAGATGTTGAGGTCGATGCGTTAGACCTCGGTGGCATCATGCCTTTGCAAAAAATAGTTAAGGTTGGCTTGAGCGGACAGGCGAATGGTGAAGCGGCATTTAAATTTGCTGAAAAGCCGTCGGGTATGCGCGGCCTGAGCGGTCGCGTCGACCTCGCCATCAAGTCGGCAGGTGTTGGTCCGGGGGAAGTCCCTATTCCGGGGTTTGGATCGGCATTGACTTTACCTCCTGCTCAAGTGGGTGACCTGCCTCTTGATCTCGAAATTAATAAAGGCGAGTTTGAGTTGAAAAAGTTCAAAGTCACTGGTGGTGATGTCGAGCTTGCGGGCGAAGGGACTGTTTCCTTCGTCGGTCGGCGTTCATCCGGACGAATGGATATGGCCTTTGATCTGCGACCGACTGACAAGCTCAAAGCAACCCAGGAAGGTAAGAACCTTTTGACTGCTTTGGATCCGAAGTCGCCATTATTGCCCTCACGTATCAAGCGGAGTTTTTCGAAAAAAGGATGGTTGGGTATTTCGGTAACAGGCCGAGTTAATCGTCCGCGTCTCAAAGTACGCAAAAGTCGTATCGATTAGTTGAGCGTGTTCTCTGGTTTTCGATCAGGATGGTTGCTGGTCTGTCTTCATTATTGAGCGTTGAAGCAAGCGACCCAACTCTAGTCTTGGGTTTGAATTTTGCGCTATGGCTGGTGTAGCCGATAGGTGGAGATCTCGAGTAGATCGCACCCAAGCTTGGAGTCGTCGTGGAATCCGGCATAACCACTGCACAAAGTTTGTGGGCTAATTTAAATGAGCGCGTCGTCAGCGATCCGCTTGTTCTCGTCCTTCTTATTTTGTTGGCGGTTTTGTTCGCGGTTGTCCTTGGTGTCTCGCTTGGAAGTCGACCCGTTAAGAGGGTGTTGCGAACCATCACGCCGTCTAAACAACCGATTGAGGAAGCGATTAAGCCGGAAACGACACTCTCGGAACCGCCACCTCTAGGCTTTGCTGATCTGCAAAATCTGTTGGAAACTTACCCCTATGAAGCGATTCAAGAACTCCGTGGAATGGGGCACCTTAAAGAGGATCAGGATCAAGCTCAGCTACGTTGGCAGCAGCAAGTTTTAGCGGCATATGTGGGTGCACCTGTTTTGGATAAACTGCGCGCCGCCGATGACGTCGATGTGGCGGCAGGTGCTATTGAGCTTGCACAGACCGTCTCAGGTGCCATTTTATTCTTTGATTTGCGCGGGTTTACTATCGCCACGGAGCACTTGGGTGGTGCTTATGTCATGCGTTTACTCAACGTTTACCTTCGTCAGATGGCACAAGTCGTTGCGGAAGCGGGTGGTGTTGTTGATAAGTTTATCGGTGATAACGTCATGGCGACTTTTGGTGTGCTTAAAGGATTGGATAACCCGTCTCAGTCAGCCTGTGATTGTGCTCAATCGATGATTGAAAACATGGAGCATATTAACGGTCAACTCGCTGAACGAGGTTTACCGAGTTTGCGCCCGAGTGTGGGTTTGTCTTTTGGTGAGGTTGTCTCGGGTACACTTGGTGGTTCTAAACGTCGTTCGTTTACCGTGATTGGCGCTGCGGTCAACCGAGCGGCTCGATTGGAATCGCACACTCGAGAACTCGGTGTTGATTTGTTGATGGATCATCGCAGTTATGAACTCTTAGATGACCCGCCATGGGGGATGAAAGTGCATCATCGAGTGGCGTTGCGCGGGGTTGAAGAGCCGATTATGGCGTGGTCGTGGACCAAGCCTCGAATAACGCCTCCATCATCCTGACCTTGTCAGGCGGCAGCGTCCTACTTATCACAGGCCTATTGCAGAAGAGGAGGCCGCATTGATGCTGCGTGCCGGAGTTTTGATCGCGATGACGGGTTGCCTAGCAACGGGTAGTTCTAAGAAGGCGCCGACGGATCGAATTGAACGCCGTTCATCGAGTCCGAAAACCAAAGCGAAAGCCCAAGGTCCAAGCGCTTTATCGGAGGCACCGGGCGAGGGCGAGCGACCGGAATTGATCGATTCAAGTTTGGCAATTGAACTCGACAACGG
This sequence comes from uncultured Candidatus Hydrogenedens sp., assembly GCA_902574205.1. GTDB lineage: Bacteria > Myxococcota > UBA4151 > UBA4151 > UBA4151 > CACGMS01. The sequence continues at coordinate 59,970 of CACGMS010000002.1, forward strand.
GCGCGGTGGTGGTTCGGTGCGGGTCGGGGTTGCCTTCGCTCTGCACGGTTTGTTCGCTACCGATGACGCCATCCGTTTGCGCTTGCTAACCGCTGCGGGTCGACCGATCGGTAAGCCCGTTCGATGCCCCCAGCGGGCGAGTCGGCGAACCGGCACGAGGGTGACGTGTCGAGCACGAGTGGATCAACGAGCAGGCGAGTTGCCGGTTCGCAAAGGACAGTATCGGTTTCGTATCGAGCACCTTCGCGCCAACAAGCCGTATTTACTGCGCAAAGGTCGCTTCAATGTTTTCCCGTGCAGTTTTGGCTTGTGCTTGGATCAGGATTATCTGACCGGCGAGCATTGGGCTGAATTTGAAGGGCGCCGGCTCACCTTCCGAGTCACCGTCAAGCGACGCTCCGCCGCGCTCGCGTTGCATCGAAACCCAAAGCGTCAAGCCAAGGCAAAGCCGCCGTTTCCCATCGAAACGATTTCGACCAAATGTCAGCGTGGTAAACAGCAAGTCGGGAAGACGAGTGAGTCGTTTGAGATCTTGAATGATGATGGTATTTGGACGACGCTCCGGGCGAGGAGTGGTGCTGGCGTCAAGCAGTTGAAGAAAATCGGGCCAGGCCGCCTGAGTTGCTTCGTGCGGATCAACGGACGAGACAAAATACGTTTGGATATGAAGATTAACGAACAGGGGTCTCTAACACTACACCGGCTGCAAAAGCGGGAAAATAACCCAATTCGCTCATCTTGGTTTTGGGTGGACGCGCGTCGTCCGAAGCGGCTTGACGCGAATGCGCGTGTGGGTCGGTCTGTTCAACGACTGCGTCTTTTGGGAAAGCGCTAAGCAGCATTCATTGACAGCCTAAGGGTCAAGGGCCACATCGGGCTGCCACGCACGGGAGATCATTGTGTCTAACTGGCTCTCACGCCTCGCTTTGACTACCGACCTAGCTATTGACCTAGGGACAGCAAATACGGTGGTCGCCGTGCGCGGACAGGGGATTGTACTCGACGAACCTTCGGTGGTTGCCATTCGAAGGGGCTCGCGGCCGACGAAAGTCCAAGCCGTGGGGCGAGAAGCCAAAGATATGTTGGGGAAAACTCCAGCAGCGATCAAAGCGATTCGGCCGATGCGTGAAGGGGTGATTTCGGACGTCGATGTCACCGAGGAAATGATTCGTCGCTTTATTGAAAAGGCGGTGGGGCGTCGGCCGCTTCGTGCACGAATGCTCATCTCTGTGCCGGCGGGTATCACTCAAGTTGAACGCAAAGCCGTACGCGATGCGGCACTCAAGGCGGGAGTTAAGGAAGTTCATTTGATCGAGCAGCCGATGGCTGCAGCAATCGGCGCCGGCTTGCCCGTCAGTGAACCGCGTGGGTCGATGATCGTGGATATCGGTGGCGGCACCACCGATGTAGCGGTGATCAGTCTGGGCGCGATGGCAACAGAGTATACGCTTCGGACCGCTGGTGATGCGATGGATCTCGCGATTCAGCAGTATATTCGTGAGCGAAAGGGTATTTTAGTGGGTTTACCCACGGCTGAGAAAATCAAGATGAAGATCGGCTCGGCGCATCCTCTTGAAGAAGAACTTGAGATGGATGTGCGCGGACGAGACGCGTTGCAAGGTGTCCCCCGGTCTGAGGTTGTGACGTCGGTTGACGTCCGTGAGGCGGTTGCCGGTTGTATCGCCGAAATTGATCAAGCAGTCCGAAAAGTCCTTGAGGAAACCGATCCAGAGCTTGCCAGTGACTTAATGGAGCATGGAATCTTGCTTGCGGGTGGTGGTTCTCAGTTGCTTGGGTTGGACGCCCACTTAACTGAAGTGACGCAAGGCCTGAAGGTGCGTTGCGCAGAGACTCCCCTGCATGCGGTGGTCCACGGCGTGCTTGTGGCGCTTGAGCAACTCGATACCTACAGAGAACTTCTGCAGTAGGAATTCGCGTCGATCGCTTACGTTCTTGATCGGTATCTGTATCAGGGTTAGCAGGCACCATCTTGAGTTGGTATCGACGACAGCAGGTCGTTCATAAGTGCTCAACAAACGATTCACTGATAGGCAATTGCATGACGACATTTCGTGAGCTTGGCCTCGCCGAGGCCTTACTCAAAGCACTAATCGTTGAAGGTTACGAGGTGCCTACTCCTGTGCAGGAATTAGCAATTCCACCATTGCTTGAAGGCAAGGATGTTTTAGGAGTGGCGCAAACAGGAACGGGTAAGACAGCAGCGTTTGCCCTCCCCGTTCTTCAGGCGATGTTGGGCAAAAAACCTCAAGCAAAGCGCAAGGTTAGAGCGCTCGTACTTTCGCCAACGCGTGAGCTCGCGGCTCAAATTGGTGATCGGTTCGCCGCCTATTCCAAAGAACTCGATTTGCGTCATTTGGTGATTTTTGGAGGGGTTAATCAAAACCCTCAAGTGCGAGCGCTGCGGCGCGGTTTGGATATTCTAGTGGCGACGCCTGGGCGGCTTTTGGATCTCGTAGGTCAAGGTTATATTGACCTAACTGAGGTTGAATTTTTCGTGCTCGATGAGGCGGACCGTATGCTGGATATGGGCTTTATTCATGATATTCGTAAAGTCCTGCGTATTTTACCTAAAGCTCGTCAGAATCTTTTGTTCAGTGCGACGATGCCATCGAGTATTTCAGATCTAGCGGGCTCTTTCTTGCGCAACGCCGTTCGAGTTGAGGTCACTCCAGAGACCGTCACTGTAGAACGCATTGAACAGCGCGTCATGTTTGTAAAGAAACCCGATAAGCGACGCTTGCTTGGCGATTTAATCAAGGCTCATGACGTGCGCTGCGGGATTGTGTTCACCCGCACGAAACACGGTGCCAATCGTTTGGTTAAACAACTCAGTCAGGTCGGTATTGAGGCAGCAGCTATTCATGGCAACAAAAGTCAAAATGCGCGCAATCGCGCCATGAATGGGTTTCGTTCGGGTGAATTACCGATTCTGGTGGCCACCGATATTGCGAGCCGCGGAATCGACGTCGATGGCGTGACGCATGTCTTTAATTTTGATTTACCTAATGAGCCGGAAAGCTATGTTCATCGGATTGGTCGAACAGCACGAGCAGGTAAGAGCGGTCTCGCGATTGCCTTTTGTGACGAAAGCGAAGGTGCCTATCTTAGGGCGATCGAGCGACTTACTGGTGTTGTACTTACGGTTGATGATGAGCATGAATACCATCATCCCCCGGCGGTACCGCCGCCGGCGAAACCTCGTCAGGCAAGGCGAGCCGCTTCGCCAAAGCAAGGGACTCGGACAGACCAAAATAGCTCTTCTCGTCGTCGCCGTCGTCGTCGTCGCGGACCCCATCGCGGGAATGCCCATTGACCAAGACGGTTGTGGCGCCTAGAAGCGCACGCTTCTCGACCCAATGGAGAGATCATGAATGAAGCTAAAGGCGGCGCAGGAGCCTATCTCCTCGTCATGTTAATTGCCGGCGGTGCCGGTTTCTATTTTGGACAGCAAAGTGCCGGTACACCGGCAACAGCAGCAGTCGACGGTGATATCGATTGCAACTCTGACGCCGTTCAAGAGTGTCTCAATGCTGAACCGATTTACAAGATTCCAGTTGGTGATGCGGCGACTAAAGGTAACCCTGAGGCGCTGGTGACGATCGTTGAAGTTAGCGATTTCCAATGTCCCTTCTGTAATCGAGTCAATAAGACCATCGATCAGTTGATGAAGGGTAAGTACGGCAAAGATTTGCGAGTCGCATTTTATCACAACCCCCTTGGTTTTCATAATCGCGCTGAGCCTGCGGCGGTCGCTGCGGAAGCGGCGGGTCGACAAGGCAAGTTCTGGGAAATGCATGACAAATTGTTCGCTAACTTGCGAAACCTGACCGACGCCAACTTTGATAAGTGGGCAGGTGAACTTGCTTTGGATATGACCAAGTTTAAAGCGGATCTCAAAGATCCCGCGTTGCTCAAGAAAGTTAAGGCACAGCAAGCCACAGCGGTGAAGCTCGGTGCCCGAGGTACCCCAGCTTTCTTCATCAACGGTCGCTTCTTGAGCGGCGCTCAGCCGCTCGCTAAGTTTGAAGAAGTGATCGAAAAGGCGCTCAAAGACGCCAAGAAGCAGATCAAGAAGGGCGTTGCTGCAAAAGATGTCTACGCAAAGATCATCGAAAAGGGCGCAACCTCGAAGGTGAACAACCCGGCTCCTGCCGCAGCGCAGCCGCCTGCGCGTCCCAAGCCTCCGGCGGATACGCGTCAAAACGTGCCGGTCAAGAAGAGCTACCGCGGTAAAGGGACCTGGCCTGCTAAGGTGGTGATCGTTGAGTACTCTGACTTTGAATGTCCCTTCTGTTCACGTGGTGCAAAGACTGTCGAAGACATCATGAAGAATCACGGCAAAGACGTGTACTTTATCTACAAGCACAACCCCTTAGGCTTCCACCCCAATGCTGAGCCTGCCGCACGCGCTTGTGAAGCCGCGGGTATGCAGGGCAAGTTCTTTGAAATGCACGACAAGATGTTCGCTGATTATAAAAATCTCACGCAAGAGAACTTTGAGAAATGGGCGAAAGAACTGGGTCTGAATGTCGCCAAGTTCAAGAAGGACATGAACTCGCAAAAGGTCAAAGATATCGTCAAAGCTGACGTCGCCGAAAGCGCGAAGGTTGGCGCTCGGGGTACCCCGAACTTCTTCGTCAACGGTATTCCCGTTCGCGGGGCGCTCCCTTATGATCGCTTCAAGCCAACCATCGAAGCCGAACTCAAAAAGGCGGACGCGTTGATCAAGAAGGGCGTGAAGCTCAAAGATGTGTATGCTGAAGTGATGAAGGAGGCCGGTAAGCCTGCTCCGAACTTCAAGCTGCCGAACGCGCCGGTCAAACCTAAGGGTCCAGTCAAAGTCGATGACCACCCAGAGGACATGGCATTTGGTCCGAAGAACGCCAAAGTTACGATTTACGAGTTTAGTGACTTTGAATGTCCCTTCTGCTCAAAGGGTGCCGACACCATCACGGCGCTTAAAAAAGAGTATGGCGATAAGATTCGAGTGGTGTTCAAGAACTTGCCGCTGTCCTTTCATAAGAACGCAGAACTTGCGGCGAGAGCAGCTCATGCAGCCGGTAAGCAAGGTAAGTTCTGGGAAATGCACGATAAACTGTTCGCTAACTTTCGCACTTTGGGCGAAGCATCGATTAAGGGCTTTGCCAAAGAAATTGGTGTGGACATGGCGAAGTGGGAGAAAGATCTCAACAGTGAGTCGACCAAAGCGAAAGTTGAAGCCGATAAGAAACTCGCCAATAAGGTGGGTGCTCGGGGAACGCCCAACTTCTATATCAATGGTGATCACCTTGCCGGTGCTCAGCCGATCGATCGGTTCAAGGCGATTATCGATAAGCATTTGAAGAAATAAATCGACCGCCAATAGCGGTGGATCATGCTTGAAGAAGGGAGCCTCATGACGAGGCTCTCTTTTTCATTTTTTGTGACCCGTTGACGTCTCGTAGCTAAGGCCGCTTTATCACTCAGGTCGTAAGGGGTTCATCGCTTTGAATGCGGATCTTAAATTTTGGCTCAAAGAGGCGCAGTTGATGGGCTTTACCGATGTCGCGTTGAATCCTTCTGTGCCTATTGAGGTGGCGGTTGAATGCGATGCGGAGCCGGTCGTTCAGTTTGCCCATCCCATCGAGCCCGTAGGTCAGCGATTTACCGTCGGTTTAGGACCACGAGACGCTGAACTGATGTTTATCGGCCTTGGTGAGTCAAAGGGTGACTATTTTGATGGTCGCGGTATGGTTGGTGACGCTTTTGACCTGTTGTCAGCCATGATTGAGAAAGGGATGAAACGCTCGCGCCGAGATATTTTTGTGAGTTGGACGATCCCGACTAATTTGCATGAACAGGGCGGAGTAGAGGACGATTGTTTGAGGTGTTTGCGCGCTCAGATTGATTGGGTTTCACCAAAGGTTATTGTTCTTTTGGGCGCCAGGGCTTTGCAACTATTTCGCCCGGACTTACAAGATGTAGGTCGTTATCGTGGTCAATGGATAGAGTTAGCAGGACGCATGGCATTGCCGACTTTTCACCCCGAATTTTTGCTGCGTCAGCCTCAGGCGAAACGCACTGCATGGCAGGACCTTCAACAGGTCATGGAGCGCCTCGGATGGTCTTAGTTTTTGGTCTACTTTTTGTTTTGGCGACTCCGCAAACCACGGAAATTCGCACAGAGATCCAAGTCGAAGCAACCCAACCACCGGATCGTCGGGCTGAATTAGCCGGCGAGATCAGTCGCGCGCAAAGCGAGCTCGAAGAGGTTCGTCGGGTGATGCAGAGTCTTCCAGAGGGCGAAGAAAAGGAAGCCGAAAGCAAACGAATTAAAGCATTAGATGACCAGATAAAGGAAATGCGAAAATTGGTCTTGCAGTTGCCGGACCCGCCTCGAGATTTGGTTCAGCCGGTTGAGCAACTTCCATCCGTCCAGGTTGACGCGACCAGCGTGTCGTCGGCGCAGACCGCTTCGGTGGGCTCATCTTCATCGGTTTGGATTGGGTGGGGCTTTGGCTTAATCATCGGTGCCTTTTTAGCGTTTGCCTTCGCTTTTCGTGTGTTGCCAGGTCAGCTTCCCGAAGGTGCCATGCGCATGCCTCAGTTGGCTGTAATCGCTGCGCTGCTTGCGGCTATAGGCCCCCAGTTACAGTCGCTCAATTATGATCAGTTGCCTATTGTATTGGGTTGGGTTGCGCTGAGTGTAGGTGCGGTTATTCGACTGGGTATGCGTCGCGTACGTTCACAGATCGAACTTTTTTCGTTAGACCGACTTCGTGCTCAAAGTCAGGAGGACGAGGATGAGTAACGACGGATTAGTCCAAGCGATTACCGCTGAGGTGCAGCGTCGGCTCAAAGATCCTGTAACCGGTCAGCCCAAGCGAAGTTGGCACAGTGAAGATGCTCGATTGCCTCATCGTCAACGAGCGGCAGTTGAAAAGCCAGCACCTCAAGGTCCCGATGTACCACCCCCGAGTTCGAAACAACTGGCTCAGTTGATTGATCATACGCTGTTGCGCCCAGAAGCTACGGACGAGCAGTTGCGAAAGGTGTGTGCTGAGGCGCGTCGGTATCAGTTCAAAACGGTCTGTGTTAACTCGTGCAACGTACGATTGGTCGCCCAGGAGCTTAGCGGCAGTTCGGTCTTACCGATCGCCGTGGTTGGCTTTCCGCTCGGCGCTCAGAATCCCGACGCCAAAGCATATGAAACCCGTCAGGCGATTCGCGATGGCGCCAAAGAGATTGATATGGTGATCAACATAGGCGCCTTAAAGTCGACGCGCTATGCCGAGGTTTTAGACGATATTCGAGCTGTGGTTGAAGCCGCTGCACCTGCGCCGGTTAAAGTCATTCTTGAAACGTCACAGTTGACCGAAGAAGAGAAAGTGATTTCTTGCGCGTTATCCAAAGCTGCTGGCGCCGCGTTTGTGAAAACGAGCACCGGATTCGATAAGGCAGGCGCAACGGTTGAGGACATCACGCTCATGCGTCGTGTGGTTGGTCCGGACCTTGGCGTCAAAGCATCGGGCGGTGTGCGCAGTAAAGCCGATGTCGAAAAGATGGTTCGAGCAGGCGCCACCCGTGTGGGTGCGAGTTCGTCGGTGACGATTGTTACCGGGGGTACTGCCTCGGGAAGCTATTAGCGTTATCCGATGAACCCTGTTGATCTAATTGCGAAGAAGCGCGCAGGCCAAGCGCTGAGCGATGAAGAGATCGCATGGTGGATCGCCGCCTACACGCACGCCGAGGTCCCCGATTATCAGATGGCGGCGATGGCCATGGCGATTTGCTTTCAAGGGCTCAATGCGCGCGAAACGAGTGTCTGGACGACCGCCATGAGAGATTCGGGTAAGCCGATTTCCTTTGAGGGCATGGCGGGCTTTCGAATTGATAAACACAGTACCGGTGGCGTTGGCGATAAGATATCGATTCCCTTAGCTCCCATCGTTGCTGCTTTGGGTTTACAGGTACCCATGATTTCGGGTCGAGGCTTAGGACTGACCGGAGGAACTCTTGATAAACTTGAATCCATTCCTGGTTATCGAACCGATCTGAGTTTAGACGAGTTTAAGCGCACCGTCCTGACTACGGGTTGTTCAATTATTGGTCAGACCGGTCAGCTTGCGCCTGCCGACCGCAAACTCTATGCGCTGCGTGATGTCACCGCGACCGTCAGCTCGATTCCGTTAATTGTTGCCTCGATTTTATCAAAGAAGTTGAGTGAGGGGCTTGATGCTCTGGTTCTCGATGTCAAGTTTGGCTCGGGCGCATTCATGTCCGACTTTGATCAAGCCAATGATCTAGCTCAAGCGCTGGTTTCGGTTAGTCAGTTGAATGGAGTCGCCTGTTCGGCGTTGATCACCGATATGAATCAGCCGATTGGCCGCTGTATCGGTAATGCGTTGGAGATCAAGGAGAGTATCGAGGTGCTCAAAGGTCAAGGACCAGCCGATACTTGGGAGCTCACCGAAGCGCTCGCGGTGCGCATGTTGCGATTATCTGGTGAAGCCAAGCACGATGATGAAGCCCGAGAAGCGATTCATGCCGTCGTCGATTCAGGGCGCGCACTAGCACGGTTTTCGGAGATGATTTCGGCTCAAGGTGGCGACGCGCAAATCATTGACGATGAGACTCGGATGCCCCAGGCGCCTCGTATTGAAGAGGTCAATGCGCAGTGCACGGGTATGCTCAAGCGAATTGATGCCCAAGCGGTGGCGCGAGCTGGTCATAGTGTGGGGGTTGGGCGTGAGCGAGCCGATCAAGCTGTGGATTTAGCGGTGGGTGTGGAGTGGTTGGTTGAACCTGGACAGGAACTGGCACCAGAGACACCGATTGCTCGTTTGCATTGGCGCGATAAAGGTCGAGACGAAGCGCTCGATTATTTGCGTGCAGCGTTGATTATGGATGGTGAGGTTCAGCCGAGAACAGGGCGTATAAGGGCACAGGTTTAATGTTCGCGCTTGCCGTGAGTAGTGCCCTGCTCTTTGCCGCGCCAGCGCCGGTAGATCCAGCACCATCGCCTACAGTGTCAGCGGTCGACGCGGCTCAACTCAAGGTCATGATGCGTGATATGCATCGCGTTGGCGAAGCCCAGGCACAGGTCGCTGCGCCGGTTCCGATTACGAGTTCGTGGGGTCGTCGAGCGGTCTCCTTTCTCGGTATTTTGGTTATGATCGTTTTAGCCTTCTTGATGTCTGAGAATCGTCGGTCTGTACCTTGGCGCCTGGTGGGGTTAGGTTGTTTGCTTCAGCTTACCTTCGGGCTTTTGGTCCTCAAGACCGATGCAGGCGCAGCCCTTTTTAGTTTGGTCAACGAGTTGGTTAACGGCTTGCTCGCTTTTACGACTGAAGGTTCGCGGTTTTTGTTTGGTAATTTGGTGACGAACAATGTCCCGGTGGGCGGGCCTCTAGGCGACCCGGTTATGGGTCCGGTCATTGAAGCCAATCAAACCGGGTGGGCAAGTGTGGGTGCGTATTTTGCCTTTGGCGTGTTGCCGACCTTGATCTTCTTTTCATCGATCACCGCAGTCGGCTACCATTTGGGTATCTTGCAAAAATTGGTAGGCGCTGTCGCTTGGCTGATGCGACGAACGCTGCGCACTTCAGGACCTGAAAGCTTGTCTGCGGCGGGTAATATTTTCTTAGGTCAAACGGAGTCTCCCCTTTTGATTCGCCCCTATGTTCAGCGGATGAGCGATAGTGAATTAATGGCGGTGATGGTTGGCGGTTTTGCGACCGTTGCGGGTGGCGTCATGCTGGCTTTTGTTGGCATGCTAAGCGGCTATTTCCCAAACATTGCTGGTCACCTTTTAGCGGCAAGTGTGATGTCGGCGCCCGCCGCGTTAGTGATGGCTAAAATTATGGTTCCGGAATTACAGGAGCGTTCAGAGGATGAAGTGGTCGAAGTCCACGATGAGAGTGAAGCCGTCAACGTCATCGATGCAGCCGCTCGAGGCGCTGGAGATGGTCTAACCTTAGCCTTGAACGTAGGCGCCATGCTCATTGCATTTGTAGCCTTGGTCGCCTTGATCAATGCTATTTTCGCCTGGTTTGGTGGGTTCTTTGGGTTTCCCGAGTTGAGCATGGAATGGTTGCTCGGTCGCTTGCTTGCCCCTTTGGCGTGGGTCATGGGTGTTGATTGGGCTGACGCCGCATTTTGTGGTGCACAACTTGGCGTGAAAACGGTGACTAACGAGTTTGTCGCTTTTCTCAACGTTGCCGGGAATTTAGGAGCCGAAGGCTCCATATCCGGGCGAAGTGCGGTGATTTTGACCTATGCGCTTTGTGGGTTCGCCAATTTTTCGTCGATTGCCATTCAAATCGGCGGAATTGGATCGATCGCACCGTCGAGGCGCTCCGATTTGGCGCGACTTGGTCTTCGTGCGATGATCGCTGGGAACCTAGCGGCTTATATGACGGCTTGTGTGGTCGGTATTTTGCTTTAGCAGCCGGTTTTGTGGAGACTACGGGACCGTCCGTTATAGGAGACAGAGGTGATTGCTGCTCAAGACCTGGTTGCTCAGGTTGCTCAAGCTACCGAATCGGTACGCAGCGCTGGAATTGGCGAGGTGGACTTTGCTGTTGTCTTGGGTTCGGGGTTGTCAGCTTTTGCGGATGACTTGGATCAACCGATCCGCCTTCCATACAAAGATATACCGGGGTTCAAGACGGCCACCGTCAAGGGTCATCGCGGTGAACTCTTGTACGGTGAGCTCGCAGGTTACCGCATCCTGGTATTTTCGGGGCGCATGCATTTGTACGAAGGGATTGAGCCGTGGCGCGCAGGGTTGCTGCCTCGTCTCGCCGCTGCTCTTGGTGCGCGACTGTTCCTGGTGACAAACGCTAGTGGCGGTATTCCTGGCAAAGGTTTAGAGCCGGGTGACTTGATGCGCATCACGGATCAGATCAACGCCCAAGGCACGAATCCTTTGGTTGGCGACCATGACGAGCGCTTGGGGGCACGATTCCCCGACATGGGCCAGCCTTACGACCGCGCATTGGGTGCGCATCTTGATACGTTGGCAGCTCGCCTCGGAGTCCCTTTGAAGCGAGGTGTGTATATTGGGGTTTTGGGGCCGGGCTATGAGAGCCCAGCAGAGGTTCGAATGTACGGACTGATGGGCGCTGATACCATTGGCATGAGTACGGTTGGCGAAGTTTTGGTCGCTCGCCAGGTGGGTCTTCCTGTCGTCGGCGTGAGCTGTATCTCGAATTACGCGGCAGGGAACGATGGAGAAGAGGTGTTAACGCACGCTGATGTGACTGAAGTCGTGGGCGCTGCGGCTAAACGCTTTGTTCAGCTTCTTCGATCAGCAGTGCCTTATTTGATGGAGCGATTGTGATCGCATTCAGCTCGCCGATGAGGGGATGCGCTTACATCCCTTTGGATTTGGTCCGAAAGACGTGAACGAACAAGGACTGAAATTGATGTGCTGCGGTGAGTAGCGGTCTGCCACGAACTCAGGTAACATCTGACGACTTTGAGGAGCTTAGAAACATGCGGATAGCGGGACTTTCGCTGTGGTGTTTTGTGATGATGTCGTGTGCGCCGACGGTGAACGCGCCAGAGCTTTTGCAGGATACAGGGAGTGGCCCGCCGTCTGCTGCAGACGCGGCGGTGGTTGCGGATAGCGGCGCGCCTCCCGCGACGACGGATGCGGGTGTTCTGGATGCAACCGATCCTGAGTCCGAGTGTTTGAGCGACATCAACTGCCCACGTGGTCAATATTGTTTGGATTCTCGCTGCGTTGATCAATGCGTTGATGATTCCGGTTGTCCCGAGGGCAGCATTTGTGAGGTGAATGGCCGCTGTCGCGTCGGCTGTCGTAACGATGCGGCGTGCGGCGCAGGCTCGATCTGTATTGATGAAAGTTGCACGCCAGGCTGTCGCGATGACGAGGCCTGCGAAGGCCGTCAGATCTGTAATGATAATCGGTGCGTTAATGGTTGTCGCGGTGATGCGATCTGTCCAGCCGGTCAAATTTGTCTCGATGATGTCTGTCGGTCGGGTTGTCGAAGCGATGAAACCTGTCCGGATGCGCACATCTGTGAAGATGACATCTGTCGCGTCGGTTGTCGCGAAGACGACGGCTGCGCTGCTCGGCAAATCTGCGTTGAGACGCGCTGTCAGGCGGGTTGTCGAAGCAACGAAGGCTGCGGCCTAGGTCAGCTTTGCGCCAACAACATCTGTATTCCAGGGTGCATTGAGACGGCTCGTTGTCCTGAAAATCAGGTCTGTCGTGCCGGGCAGTGCGCCGACGGCTGTCGCAGCAACGAGGCATGCGCGATTGGTCAGGTCTGCAACGAGGATGGGTTGTGTATTCCTGGCTGTCGCGACGATGAGGGTTGTCCTCAGGGACAGTTCTGCAACGACGCAAGTCAATGCGCGCCTGGCTGTCGAGCTAATGCCGAATGTCCTCAGGGACAAGCGTGCATCGACAACAGTTGCCAAGACGGCTGTCGTGCAGACGCCGAATGTCCCGTGAACAACGTCTGCGCCGACGGTCGCTGCATCAACCAGTGTCGCACGGCGGAACAGTGCAACGTCGGTCAGTATTGTGAGGGCGCTCAAGGAAACCAGTTGGGTGTATGCGTCGATGGATGCGTCGAGGACAGCAATTGCGGCGACGACAGGATCTGCTCGAACCGAGCGTGTGTTGAAGGTTGCCGCAACGATGATGCGTGCCCTCGAGGGTATGCCTGCATCGACAATCAGTGCGCCTATCGTTGCACGCAACAAAACGGCTTTACATGTCCGGGCGGGCAAGTCTGCAATCGCTTAGCAAGCCAATGTGTCGAGTGCTTACAAGAGAGTGATTGTGACGCCGGGTTGTTGTGTAATCGGCAAACGCTCACCTGCGAGCGCTGCCAGAATAACGCACAGTGTGGTCAAGGCCGTGTGTGCTCAGAGGCGCGAGGCTGCGTGGGCTGTGCGCAAAATAGTGACTGTGCGCAAAACCAGCAATGTGATGTTCAACGAGGCGTCTGTGTCGATGGTGCGAACGGTGCACTGTATTGCCAGGCATGTAATGATCAAACCCCGTGTGCAGGGGGTATGCGCTGCGTTGGTTTCGGTCGAGATACACCGCGCAATCGATGCCTGAATACCTGTCAAGATGCCGATGATTGTATTAGCGGTACCCGCTGCGCTGATGGGGTCTGCCAACCGGTGAACTACTTAGGGAATACGTGGTGGACAGGGCGGGTAACCGGCAGTAGGCAGGCGAGCTCTTGCGAGGCTGTTTTGAATACGGGAACGCCGTGTCAGAACGCCGCAACCTGTGACCGGATTGATGATCGTGGCTTCACTGCCGGTCATTGCGGTAGCCAGGGCGCCGCACGCGGGATGTGTACCAAGGTCTGTCGTCTGGATCGCACCTATAACCCAGCAGAGTGCCCGGTGGGTTGGTCATGTGCCAGTGTACCCCGTTGGGGAGGCAGGTACGGTCAATGCGAGCCTAACCAGTAAAGTCAGACACTCGCCTAATCTCAAGATCAAGATGTGACGAAGGAACCCTTAAGGGTTCTTTTGTCCTTTTTGAGGAGCTTGCCTGTGGCCGAGTCCAGCACACTGATTAATGTCTATAAAGAGGCCGCGCGTCTTTGCACTGAGGTGGGAAAACGTTCTGAGCCGCAAAGCTTTTATTTGCTGATGGCGCTGTACACGACGCCCAACCCGACCGGCGATTTTTTGCGCGCGCATGGGATCGAAGAAGACCTGTTGCTCGATGTTTTTCCTAAGGCATGGATTGAGCCGAGCGGCACTGCCCAAAAGTTGAGAAATGAAGCGATGCAAGAAGCCGAGAGACTCGGTGATCACTGGACCAATTCGTATCATCTGTTACTCGCTTTGATCGCCGATACCGAAGGTCGAGCGCGAATCGCTTTGGAACGAGCTGTCCAAGAACGCCATATTGAACTCAGGAAATTGCGCCAACGTTGTCATAAACTGCTGGCGAAACATCGCCATGATGTTCATCGGCGAGCAGGCGCTGCGTCGGTTCAGCGAGCGCATAATAGTCGCCCTCCTCAAAGCGGTAGTCGAACACCAGAAGCGGTGGGAACAGCGACCATTGCTCCGGTCGAAGTCGACCCGTGTGAACCGGCGACGCTGTTGCCGCACTTTTCAGTATCCTCGACGCCGACTTTGGATAGCCTGTGTATTGACTTGATCGCTCAAGCCAAGGGCGGAGCACTCAACCCCGTCGTCGGTCGAGAGGTTGAACTCGCTAAAACACTCGACGTTCTGGGTAAACGCCAAGCGAATAATCCCCTCATTATTGGACCGTCTGGCGTCGGTAAAACCGCTTTGGTTGAAGGGCTTGCCATCGCCATCTCGGGCGGTGAGGCAGGACCGCTTAACGACAAACGCTTACTCGCCTTAGAGGTCGGCGCTTTGCTTGCAGGAACAGCGCTTCGAGGTTCGCTCTCTGAGCGCCTTGCGGGTGTTCGTCGAGAGGTGGCTGCGGGCGGCGCCGTGTTGTTTATCGATGAGTTGCACAGTTTGATGGGCAGTGGGTCTGAAGGTGGAGGCGGCAATGGAGCAGCTGATGAACTCAAGAGCGCTTTAGCTCGCGGTGAACTTCCATGCATTGGAGCAACCACTGAAGAGGAATATCAGCGACACATTGCGAAGGACCCCGCTTTAGCTCGTCGATTCACGCCGATTTATTTGGCTGAGCCTGAGCCCGAGGAAGCTGAAGCGATGATCACCGGCAGTTTGCCCGCTTATGAAAGTCATCATGGCTGCTCGTTTGAGCCGGCTACGGTCACCGCAGCGGTGCGGTTGAGTCATCGCTACATCAGCGAAGGTGCGTTACCTGCCAAGGCTTTTGATATCCTTGATTTAGCGGCTTCTCGCTCGGTTCGGCGCGGCGATCAGGTGGTTACCAAACGCGCCGTTGCCGAAGTGGTCGCCGAAGCTCTACGCATGCCCGTTGAGCGTATCGATGGCGGCGACGAAGAGCGATTGCTCAATCTTGAATCGATTATGGCTGATCGGGTCGTTGGGCGTGAGCAGGCGATTACTCGCATCAGCGAGACGTTACGACGTAACCAAGCCGGCTTTGGTGGACGTCGACCCATTGGTTCGTTCTTATTGCTCGGCCCAACCGGTGTCGGGAAGACTGAAGTTGCGCGTGCGCTGAGCGACGTCTTGTTTGGCAGCAGTGATGATTTGCTGCGTTTTGATATGGGTGAGTTTACTGAGAGTCATTCGGTTGCCCGCTTGATTGGGGCACCTCCCGGTTATGTCGGTCATGAAGACGGTGGACAATTAACCGAAGCCGTTCGCCGCAAACCGTATCGAGTGTTGCTTTTTGATGAGGTAGAAAAAGCTCATCCTGACGTGCATCAGGTGTTGTTGTCTTTGCTTGACGAAGGCCGCGTCAGTGACGGGCGCGGTATTCGTGTCAGCTTTAGGCATTGCTTGGTCATTCTTACTTCGAATCTAGGTGCTGTGCGTTCGTCGGAGCGGCGGATTGGCTTTGGCGGAGCCGTTGAGCCTGTCGAAGCGATTCAGAGTTCAGCGTTGATCGATGCAGCAAAGACTGCGATGCCGCCCGAACTTTTTGGCCGAATTGACGAAGTGCTCGCCTTTCCGATGTTGACACGCACGGAAGCCGTGCAGATTGCTGAGCGATTGTTAGCATCGTCATTGGCGCGTCTTGAGCAGGAACGTCGAATAACGGTCAACAGCACCGCCGGTGTGGTCGAGTGGTTGGTCGACGAAGGGTTCACGCCCCAAGACGGAGCGCGTCCGATGCGCCGTTTGATTCAAAGGCAGGTCGAGGGCTTGCTCGCTCAAAGTGTGTTACGCGGTGAACTCAAAGCTGGAGATCAAGCGGAGCTAATTTCCGATGATCAGGGGCTGAAGGTGCTGTGCGTACCGCAGTAATCGGTAAGGGACCTGTCGGTCGCTTTGTTGCTTCACGTTTGGGCGTGACTCCGCTGGGGCGTGACGTGCTTCCGGCGAGCGATATTCAGGTGGTTGTCTTGGCAGTACCTGATCGAGCCATCGCTGCTTTAGCTGCCCGCCTGCGTCAGCACGGTCAGTGGACTTTAGTCCATTGCAGCGGTGCGTGTTCACTTCGTGATTTGGCAGGAGGTCCAGCAGCCGTATGGCATCCTATGCGCGCGTTTACATCGACCGATTCGGTTCCGAACGATTTGGATGGCGCGGTGGTTGGATTAAGAGGCGATTCGGATGTCGTGCGGTGGCTGGAACAGCAAACGCTTATGTGGGGCGGCGTGCCTGTCTGCATTGCCGAGGATCAAGCGGTTGCCATTCATGCCGCGTGTTGCTTTGCCGCGGGCTTTACAGCCTCGGTCGCCGCACATGCGCAGACTTTGATGGAGTCATCGGGTTTGTCCCGAGATCACGCTCGACGAGCAGTTGAATGTCTGAGTTCCAGCGCCATGACTCAGGCTTTACAGGGGCTCGGGCTGACGGGACCTGCGATTCGAGGTGACCTCAACACCTTGGAGGCTCATCTTGAGGTTTTGGGACCATTGGCACCTTTGTATCGGGCGTTGAGCTTGAGTATGGATACTCATCACCCTCTTGATTCGAGGATTAAAGCGCGTCTTCGCTCGGTAGATTAAGCCAGCCCATGACCGGATGATGATCCGAGCAACCGCCGGCATCGTAAGCACGTGTTTGACCGCGCCAATCCATGGTACTTGAGGCGTACAGGTAATCGATGCGTACCGGCAGCCAGCCACCAAACCATCGGCTCGCTCCAATGCCGCGCCCGCGACGTCTGTGCGCATCACGAAAGAGTGCTCGCATCTGACCATGCACCCACGTGTTCGGTGTCGAGTTGAAATCGCCAGCGATCAGGAGTGGATCGTCCAAGCCTTGAGCGACGCGTAAGACCTCAAACAGTTGCCAGATCTGTCGAGCGGTCGTGTGCCCTAATATGCTCGGCGCACTCTTTGAGCCCTCTTGTTGGCGACTGAGCTCAGGACTTTGAAGGTGAACGTTCATGAAATTGAACGGCTTTCCTTTAGAGGGGCGAATTTCTGCGAACAAATAAGCGTATTGCGTGTGACTCGTGAACCGACGCTGTTGGGCCAGATGAATAGTCCATTCTTTAGGTACACAAAGACCGAGTCCATTGCTCCCCAATTTAGGGAAATAACCGGCCCACGTGCAGCGCATATCGAGCGCCCTGGCAACACTTTCTAGACCCTCTTGTCGTATTTCCTGGAGCGCAACAATACGTGGATTGTGATCGGCAATAACCTTTTGAACGCATCGGTGTTGTTCGGAAAAACCGAGCGCAACATTCCACGTCATGACTGGAGTAGCTTGCTTTGGCTCGTCCAGTGACCAGCGTACATCTTCGATCACTAACGTGAGGTTGAGCAGCAGCATGATGCCGAACACAAGGCGTTGGTTCGGACGTGCTTTGATTAGGAAGGCTGCTCCACATACGGCGATAAGTCCGAGTAAAGGTCCCATCACGCCAGCGATCAGGCTCCATGGGCCGCTCAAGATCGCATAGGTGCCCAGCAGTCGAAGTGACAGTGGGATCAAAAGGATCAGCGTGAGCGGTGGAAACCAAGATGCCAGCGGCATAATCTGACCGTTAGGCGGGGGCGTCTGACAGGCCGGTATGCCGAGCCCATGCGCACACCGTATTGTGGAGTAACGTGGCGATGGTCATAGGTCCGACACCACCAGGAACAGGCGTTGCTGCACTGGCGACAGCATCGAGGCCCTGCCACTCAATATCACCGACTAAGCCCTCGTTGGTTCGGTTGATACCCACATCGATACATACTGCGCCTGGTTTCAACCATTCGGCTTTAACGAACTCAGGACGGCCAATCGCTGCTACGACGATATCGGAGGTTGCGATCAGACTTTTGAGATCATGCGTTCGACTGTGAGCGATGGTTACCGTGGCGTGTTGTTGCAGTAAGAGCTCGGCCATTGGTCGACCGACAATGTTTGATCGACCAACAACCAGTGCACTTTTTCCACTCAGCTCAATGTTGTAGGCATCGAGAAGGTGCATGATACCTAAGGGCGTGCACGGAGCAACCTCGCCGCGCTGTTGCCAGAGGGCACCACTATTGACCGGATGAAAACCATCCACATCTTTGCTCGGATGAATGGCGTCTAGAACCAAATTTTCATCGAGACCTTCAGGGAGCGGCAACTGCACTAAAATTCCATCAACGTCTGGATCGGCGTTGAGCGCTTCGATGCGCGCCAAGAGTTCATGCTCTGTAATGGTGCTCGGTAAGCGTTGTACTTCACCGCGTATACCGGCCTTAGCCGATGCCTTTTCTTTGCTTCGGACATAGGTGGCGCTGGCAGGGTCATCGCCAGCGAGCAAAACGGTGAGACCGGGTGGTCGCCCTGCCTGTTGGACGTGGTGTTCGACCCAGTCAGCGAGTGCAGACCGGCGAGTGAGGGCGAGTGATTTTCCGTCGAGTATCTTCATGCTCAACTCGGTGCATGAATTCTACCTGGTCGGCAAGGGTAGCGGCTCAACCTGCAGTTGCTCCATACGGTTCCTTAACCCTTCCGGGTCGATCGTTGATCGTTGTTTCTTCCATTGCGTTGAACGAACGAATCGTAGCGTTCTTTGAGGCCCTAGACTCCATGTAACTGAGGCTTGTAGCGGACCGTTGCTGATGCTTTTCATCCGCGTTGGGGGTGGCAGCCGTACATTATCAGGCCAGTCAAAAACCCATTCCACACGCCTTTGTTCGACACGGGGGCCCAGAACTTCGGAACTGTTGAGGTAGCGAAGTTCAGGTAGTGGTGATCCCAGCCATCGTGTGGGATCAAGTTCACCGATGGTAAAGGAAACGGTAAAGGGCAGATGGACAGGACCGGTGCCACCCAATTGTTGTTCACCGCTTTGTATCTTAGACCGTAGCGGTTCCATGAGTTGTTTGAGTGAATCGATCATATTGATCGACCCTTGCCTAACGAGTCGAGCGCCTGCGCCCGAAAATATGAGCTGACCTCGTCCACTGACTTGACCTTGCACGCTGACCGAAGTTCGAACCCGAAGAAGCCGTGTTCCCGATTCATGCCGAACAGGTATTCGAGCGAGCGCACCGGGCTGAATGAGCGTGCAATCTCGAAATGGGCGCCGATACGCATCAGGCAAATGAAGATCATATCCGCCTTCTGTCCGTTGCGTCGCAGTCCCTAAAACGACTTGGCTTGGACGTAGCGTCTCCGAGCCCCAATAGCGCAGCAAGCACGCAACGGAACCTTGTTTCGCTTGAACAACGGGTAAGGTCTTGAGTTGATAATCGAGGTGGTTGCTGCTCACCAAACGCTGAACTAAGTTCGGGTGGATCTTCTTTTTCCAGTGAGCATACGCGATGCGTTTCCCTAAATATCCAGGAGCATAAGGATGACTTCCGGAGGGTTGTAGTTGCGACCACGTACCCATGATCGACGTTTCATTTTTTATCTGTCCGCCGTTCAATCCACGTGTTTTGATCTCGATTTGAGAGACTCCTTGACCGGATACTCGAATTTCGGCTTTGTCGATCGGAAAAGGACCCGACAAATCGAGCTGTGGCAAGAAGCTGGGTCTTTGGTGGTGCACGATCCATCGCCAGCGCAACAAAACACCGGCAGGCAATCGGAGTTTGTGCGCGTAAAATGCCGGGCTGGCACCCGAGGTTAGTGGTTTGTCGGCGCGGTCGATCGGCGCAAAGTGGTCGCTGTTTAGTTGGGTGATAGGGCCGCTGAGCGTACGCCAGTCCACGGCGATCGCTTCAATGCGTTGATCTGGTCCTGTCGGCACCCGTAGGGTAATTGTTGTCGGCTGTCGGAGCAGTCGAGATTCAAAGTAGTTGGCGCGTAAGCTTTGTCCATTTTGGAGCAGTTCTAAGTTGAGCCGCCGCTCAAGAATCACTTGAGATTCAGCACCGGGTTTGGACCAACCACCAACGACCGGGGGTAATAACGTTGGGTTGCATCCGCTGGTTATCGCAAGACAGATGATCAGATGGGAGCGTGACTTCATCGGCAACGCAACTTGATGTTGACGGTTTGTTCACCCATGCCTTGGCTGCTCACTCGCTTGGTTCGTCGTTTGCATCGCGCATTGCTCACCATCACCATCACTTTCGCTGATGGCTTTAGACCACGAAGAGTTTGCCTACCCTTTCCAGCGATTGATGCGTGCCCGGGGCTCGAGATTTTGACGCGCGCTGTCGGCGGATCGGGAACGATCTCCAAATTCCAGCGCTCCATTTTCAACGCAACATCAACAGGTGTTGTACTGCCAGGTTTGAGTGGGCCCATCTTTCGTCGGTACGGTCGATAGTTGTTGGCTCTGATAAACAGATCCTTTTTTAAGCCATCACCCAAAGTGAGTATCGCTTTACCGTCGGTAAGTTGGAACTCTTCATCGCCTAACGTCACCAATGAATTCGCGGGTTTTACGCTGAGTTCAATACGCCCGTCGGGAAGGGCTTCTTTCGGTAGGTTGGGTTGCCACGCGAAGGTTTGCGCGGGTCGGATGTTGATTTTTTCTTTGAGGCTAGTGTGCCCTTGGGCTTCGAGAAGAACATCGACCATTCCGTGCGGGATTTGTTCGACAACTAGGGAACCCCTACCGTCTGGCGAAGGCTTTGTTTCGCCCATGAATTCCTGGTCGATGTACACGCGGACTTTGGCTGGCATGGTTGAGACTTGCAGGCTTCCGGGTCGGGTGATCCACCATTGCCATGTTTCCCATCCGACTCCGAGGGTCAGCAAGGCTGCGATTAAGACCATAATCAGCGGTTTGAGCGATGAGCGCTTGGGAGGTAGTTTGGGCGCAGGCTCTCGCATCCGTACCGCTGAAGGCGTACGGCTCGGTGGCTGTTTTGGACTTGGCGTGGCGCTAGGAATCGGGTGGTGTACTTGTGTATTTTTGCTGACACCGACTTGGACCGACGGCGTTGACCGGGTGGCACCCGGAGCGCGGATTTCTGATTCGATGAGTGAGGCATCATATTTTTCGTAACTTGAAAGAAGTTTACGCTCACTTCGGTATTTATCGCTAAAGGTTTGAGTTAATGTGTTGGACAATTCGAGCTGACCGACTTGGTCGTCTTGTGAGCTCAGCCATCGCGTAATATCTCGAGCCATATGCTCGCTTCGGCTGTAGCGCTCCTCTTCATCCTTTTGCAGCGCTTTCAAGCAAATCATTTGGAGCGCTTTGGGGACCGTGCGTGCGGCTTGGTCAAATGAAGGGAGATCAACAGCCCTTACGGCATCCATGGTGGCGTAGTCGGTTTCTCGATCGAAGGCTCGATGTCCGGTAAGCAGTTCCCAAAATACCGTACCTAAACTGAAAAGATCTGAGCGGTTTGAAAGCGGTAGCCCGCGGACTTGTTCGGGGCTCATATAACCAAATTTACCTTTGAGCACTCCAGCGTCTGTTTGTTGTGTTTTTTGACGGGCTTTAGCGATACCAAAATCGACCAGTTTGACCTCCCCTTGCCAGCTCAAGAGGACGTTTTGTGGACTGACATCACGGTGGATGAGACCGAGGCTACTTCCCGAACTATCGGTTGCCCGATGGGCGTAGCCCAAACCGAGCGCAACCTCACGAACGATGAGTGCAGCAAAAGCAGGGTTCATGGGTTTACCCGACTTCTCACAGGCATTGAAAAAGGTCTTTAAGTCGAGTCCAGAAACGTACTCCATGGTGAGGTAATAACTACCATCCAGTTTTCCAAAGTCGTAGACCTGTGCGATGTTGCCGTGTTGAAGGGTGCGGGTGATGTTTGCCTCGTCGCGAAACATGGCGATGAACTGTTCGTTGTCCGAGACCGCAGGCAAAACACGCTTGATTGCGATCACCCGTTCGAAGCCCTCTTCGCCAAACTGCTTGCCTCGAAAAACTTCTGCCATCCCGCCATAGGCGATGCGGTCGAGCAAAAGATAACGTCCAAAGACGGTCGGTTTCGACATGGATGCGAACTAATCTTTACGAAGGTAAAATCGAGAACGGTCTATCTCGAAGTAGAAGCTGAACCTGTCTAGGTCAATCACCCCGTTACGAAGTAACGATTGTGGTGGGTTCGCAAAAGGTGCAGCAGCGACGACCGCGCGCACGGCTTCTTGGTCAAGTAAACGTAATCCGCTGCCTTTGATCACTTCAGGTTGCTCGAGGAGATAGCCTCTTGCGTTGAGCCTTAATCGCAGTACGGTTTGTCGGTCTTGCGTTCCGTATAAGAGTCCCGTTGGGTCTCGACGATGCAAGGCAGAAACAGGATCCCATTGTTTTGCTATGGAATTTTGTAGGCGGCGAAAAAATCCTCCGTAGCGAACACCTCGTGAGTTAAGCCAGGTGACATCACCCTCAGCGACATCAAAATCTGGTAATCGAGGACCACCGAAAGCATCGGGTAAATCAAAAATATCGATCGAAGCGCTGTTCTTTTGATGGTGTAAAAAGTCGAGGTCGAGCGCCAGATTTTTTGTGTCTTGAGGGCTGGCCTTTAGGGCTGAAGTCACGGGTTGAGAGCGGCTAGCTGCTGGGCGTGACTGGCGAGCCATTGTCTCTTTTTTTACGTGACGATTAAAGGCGTCAGCTGTTCGCGCTTTGTCGTTATCCGGCTGTTTCTCGATGGGTTCATCTTGAGCTAAAAAAGGGAGGTCCAGCTGTGGTCGTTTTCTGAGTTCGAGGTCAACGGATGCCAGAGGCGAATCAGCTACCCGATCAAGAGTGTGATTGGGCAAGCTCAATACCAGGATCCAAAGCAACGCGAGTGCTGCCAAGCTGGCAGTGATCAGTCGTCCAATTTTGGGACTGAGGTGGACCATAGGTAGGGTTTAGCTCAAATCGCTATAAGCACCAATTTAGTATTGGTTTGGCTTGAGACTATGTACGAATAGCGTACCGTCGCCCTCGTTGGTGAAGACAGAGACGATGCGTCCCTTTGAGTTGATTGCTAAATCGGCATGGACCACGGTTGCTTCACCGATTTTGAAGTGGCGATGCTTCTGATGGCGTTTGTCGTAGCGGATGAGATAGGCATGCCTTGAATAGGTGGTTAGTGTTTGGTCTGTTCCTCCCGTAAGAATCACGAGTTGACCATCTTGATCACGAGCGGCTCGGACAAAAGATGCATGACGAGCAATCCATCGTGTCTTTTTATTCTTTTCACCGATTTTGATCCAAGCCCGACCATTCACACTGTATACCCATTGGCTTGTGGGGTCCTTGCCTTCGCCAATGAACACGACACTGCGTCCAGGGCTTTTATGGTTATCAACGCTCGTTATGGTCCATTTGCCGTTCAGATCACGCTCGGCGCGTTCAAGTCCTGTTTTGACCATCCTTGCATCACCGTACATGACGGTGACTCGTCCATCGTCGTGGACAAAAAGATCGGGGCGAACGGAGTGTGAACCTTGCGCTTCTTTGGTGATGATTTCGTGCTTCCAAACACCTTTGGCGTCGGTGTAGCTGTATTGGAACCCTTCTTTGACACCGAAGTAGACCAGATGAAGTCGCCCGTCTTTACTTTCAAACAATCGACCTGCTCGCCCATCGCCATCGACTTTTGATATGATCGATTGCTTCCAGCCTGATTCAGTTTGACGCAGCAGGCGATAAATTCCTAGCTCTTGGACCTGATAAGCGAAGATCGGTCGACCGTCGCGCCCGAGGATCATCGTCATGTAACGACCCGCTCCAGGTGAGGTGTCGATCGGTTCCTTGGTCCAGCGACCATCCAAACCCTGTCGAGCATACCAGACATAGCCCGTTCGACCGTTGCACCAGCCGACATGAAGGACATCGTCTTTGGAAAACGCAGCAATCGGCCACCAACCGTTGCGCGGATCGAGAACTTTTAATCCCTTTTCACCTTCGGCAAGTACAGTCAGTTCGCCTTCGCTTGGCACTTGGTCGAAAGCAACTTCTTCACTTTCAGGAATACAACCAAGACCTCCTAAAAAAGCGATGAGCATGAGTCCAGATAGACGACGTGATAATGTGGAGCGGGACACGGGACTCGAACCCGCGACATCCAGCTTGGGAAGCTGGCACTCTACCAACTGAGTTAGTCCCGCAAGGTCACGTAACATCACTATTGACCACTTTGTATCTGCCCTCATTCGAGACGACTCATCGATCGCTCTTTGTTTGCCGTCAAGCGGGTTGTGGCGTGTTGGTGATTGTCTTGAGACGATGGCTAGCGTCCAAGAAGTCAGCATCACTGCGCACGACCCGTTTGAGATAGTAACTCGCTTCGTCCATATCTTCCATGCTTTGGTACGCACATGCGAGCTCGTAGTGGACAAAAATGCGCAAGTCTTCGGGCAGATCTTCGCCATGTAAAGAGCGTTTCAAGAAGCTGATACCCCTTGGGATCTTATTGAGATCTTGGAGTGCAATACCGGCAAGATAATGTGCTGTCGCCTGCCCGGGAACCGATTTCTCGACCCAGTCACGCAGTGCATCAATCGCCAGTTGTGCATCACCTTGATTGATCTGGTCTCGAATGGCGCTGTAGTGAGAGGGGATACCTCCAGGCAAATCTGGCACACGAGGCCCCTCGTGTCGCGCGGCTTGCCGAGCTTCCAAGCGTTCGAGCCGTATTTGTAACTCTGGATGGTCGGGAAAGATTTCAAGACCGTCGCGAATGAGTTGTGCCGCTTTATCTTGATTTCCTTGTCGGCTGGCGAGGTCGACATCAGCAATGACTTGGTTGATCGGGTCAACGGTCATCGACACATCGAGTTCATTGTTGGCGAGCTCGGCGGTTGCAGCCGCTAAGAGCTCGTCGAGGTCATCGGTATTCCATGAGCTGTTGGTCGCATTGCTACGCACTACCGTCTGACCGAGTTCTTGGAGTTGTTTGCGAAAATGTGATTCTTGTTCTGTGTTTCCTTGAGCCGAAGCTTCTTCGATGAGCGCAATGAGTTGTCGTACCGCACCCGACTTGTCATCCAGTTCAAGGTAAGCTTTGAGCAGCTTTTGTCGCATAGGAATGTCTTCGCCGCGCATTTGAACCGCTCGAATCAAGCAATCTCGTGCGCGGCTGAGTAAGCCCAATTGAGAAAAGCTTTCGGCTTCGGCTGCTAAGCGATTAACTTGAGTTGACTCTCTGCGATTGAACATCCCTGTTGCTTCTGAACGAACAGGTTCAAGTGGGTCGGGTGCTTCTCTAAAACCAGGGGATTGACCACTAAACTGTGGATCAAGCTGCAAGAATCTCATCGCTTCTTGATCTCCTGGTGTGAGTTCGAGGACTTTTTGAAAGAGTTCTTTCGCTTTGTCGGTATGCCCAGCCTGCTCGAAAACCAAAGCCCGCTCACGCATCACGCGGGCGGCTTTCTTTGGTTGGTCCAGACCAAGAAAAGCTTCGGCCATAATAGCGAGTGTATCTGGATTACGAGGTTCGCGTTTAAAAACGGTTTGAATGCGCGCCAACGCGGCGCGCGCGTTTCCTTGTTCAATATGGGCTTTAGCGACTTGAAGCACCATTTTTATATCGCCTGGTTTGAGTTTGATCAGCCGCTCTGCGACTTTGATAAACTCGGCAAGCCTTCCCTGTGTTTTTAGTGTTTTAGCGGCGTCTTTTATGCTGCTAAAGCCTTGCTCTCGACGCCCTGCTTTAATCAGCGCATCACCGTGGCGCAGTCGCGCTGTGACATTTTCAGGAGCGATTTGTACGAGGCGCTCAAGGAGGGATAACGCCTCTGGCTCATCACCTGCCTTTTGATGAATTCGAATCGCCGTCGTGAGGCTAGCAATCGCTTCAGCTTTGAGTTCCATTTTGAGGTGTAGATCAGCCAGTCGGCTGTGCACTTTCGGATTATTGGGTGCTAGTCGTTGGGCTTGCTTGTAGACCGCAACCGCCCGAGCAAAAAATCCTTGTCGTGTATGGTGCTCGGCGACGGTCATGTGAACGTCGAGAGCCTCTTCAGGTTGCCCATGTCGCGCGAGCACTTCTGCGAGTTTGTGTTGCGTTCGCATATCCGAAGGCTCTTCATCGCGCAGCACTCGGTAGGCATCGATGGCTTTTTCTAGCTGGCCTTTTTGCGCCAGTTTAGCTGCAGCTTCGATTCGAGTTTTGCGTTTTTGGTCCGACAATACTGAGTCCCTTCACGACAAGAGTATTGAGGCCCGCTCAAAGGTCAAGGTGACCTGTAATCGTCACTGCGCTTTCTTGCATTTTACACGCTGGCCGGTCTTGCTCCAGCAGGTCCAAGCCTCGGATTTTTGACCATTAATATAAGCGCCTTTAGCCCGTTTTTTTCCGTTGTTGTGCCAAAATCGCCAGGTGCCTTGGCGAACACCAGCGCGCATTGGTCCTTGAGCCCGTTTTTTCCCGTTCCGATGAAAATAGGTCCAAAGACCCTCTTCAGCGCCCTCGACGACTAAACCTTTTCGGATCGGAACACCGTTGTTTCGGCGACAATCTTGGAAATCTCCGTCGCCTTTAGGGGACCAGCTACACATTCCGTTTTTCCGACCGCGCGCATCAAAGTAGGTCCACCTGCCGACCATACGTCCGAGTCGGTAGTTCCCCTTGCTGCGTGGCTTACCTAGGTCATCGTAGAGCAGCCATCGGCCATGCCGTCGTCCATTTTTGAATGCGCCCTTACTTTGTGACTGGCCACGGTCGTTACGAAAACTCCATACGCCAAATCGAATCCCATTTTTATAGTGACCATTCGATCGCAAATGGCCGCTATCATGCCAACTTTTAGACTGACCTGATTCTAGACCTTGCTTGTAAGTGACCACATGGGCTTTCTTACCGTTCGCGTGCCAGCGGATCCATTCACCGTTCTTTACCCCTTTGTTGTACGATCCCTTTGCCGCCACGGAGCCATTCGCATGATAACTTGTCCAAGGACCGTGAAACTCCGAGCGAGGCGCTTGGCGATGAGGAAGGGCTCGGGCGCCAACGATTGCGGCAAGCCGCTCTTTCGGTCGATGAAAGACGACGAATGGTCCGCTCGGGTCACAGCGGAGCTCTCGTGCACTTCGCTTTGCTTTGTATATCGATGCAAAAGGATCGTTTTGGGTCGCCCAATCTTGACATTCCGCAGCACAACTCTCGGCGCTTGAACAGGTACTAAAAGGCAAGCTTACTTGCCGGGCTTTAATGCCTTTTATGGAACCAAGACCTTGAAAGGGTACGATGCTACCATCCAAAACAGGGCAGCGTTCAGGTTCGCCTCCAGCGCTCCAGCAGTCGGCTTGCCGTTGGAGCCTTCGCCTTGAGATGAGTTTATCTAAGCTGTCGATGGCATGCAGAATATCGCCATGGTCATCTTCGCAAAACTCTGGCTGGACTCTGCGACCAGACTGACACGCTCTGGTGGCGGCTTGGCGCCAGTTTGATGGAAAGGTGAAACGTACTCTTAATCGTTCTTTGGCGTCGAAGATGGATAGACCTTCACACCGGTCGTCTTGCGCTAATTTCTCGCAAGCGAAGAGGCGTCGCCCTTTGTGCAAGTAGCGCTTATTGTCACCTGTCCCGGTCGCCTTGATCGCTTTGACAAGAAACCACTTGCCGCCACCGGGGTGATCATAGCGCCAGGGTCCAACACGTCGTCCTTGGTCAAATTCTCCCTTGGCTTGCGGTTTGCCATCGCTGCTCCAGAAACGCCATAAGCCTTGGCGCACCCCACGTTGGTATTCACCTTTGGCGCGTTTGTTCTCTTGGCTGTCAAAGTACCGCCATAAGCCACTCTTTAATCCATTTTTTAGAGTGCCAGATGAACGCTTGGCGCCACGGTGATCATAGCCTTCTTGTTGCGGCGGTTGCTGATCGTAATCAATTTTTTCAACGGGGTATCCTTCGCGATTGTACCGGAACCACTCACCTGATTTTTTGCCCTTTGTATAATGACCTGATTGCCGGACGTTACCGTTTGGAAAATACCGCTCAAAAATACCATGCGCTTGCCCTTGCCCAGCATCCTGGAATTCTTGTTTTTTGCTGACTTGTCCGCCTTTGAAATAGCTGAGGTGGATATCGACGGGCTGACCCTTAGTATACTGCTCAACGAGCATCGGCTTTCCGTTGTCATAAAAGCGCTTGTAGTGACCATCGAGTTGTCCTGCAGTAAATTGCATATGAACCAACACCTTGCCTCGAGTCGAGTAGATGAACCATTCCCCAATCGGCTGGACTTGCTCACCGAGTTCCAGGCGTTGACTGGTAGATTCAACTTGTCCTCTTAGCCCGATCTTTCCCGTTGTAAAGAAGCGCTCCCAGGTAATCGTCTTGTCTTTGATTGTACCCAATGCTGCCAGTCGACCGTTGGCGTGCCATTCCCTTAGTTCACCAATTAAGTTGCCTTCCTTATATTGGCGAACTTCTGATTTACGTCCGTTTGGATGCCAGGTGGTATAGGAACCGTCTCGAATACCTTCACGATAATGCGCCACGCGCTTTTTGGTCCTGTTGGGATACCAAAATTGTTGTTTACCATCGACCATACCACGGTCCGTGTAGTTCTCTTGCGAGGCGAGAACCCCGTTTGGGTGCCAGAACCGCCACTTGCCTGTGCGTTTGTCGCCGAACCGCTCACCCTGCGATGCGCGTGTCCGTTCGTTATGCCAATACACCTCTTCACCCACAGGGTCGCAAAAGGTGATCTCCTTTCCCTGCGGGCTTTTGCGTTGTCCTTGGACCGAAATCTCAGGGCACGACAACTCACATTCGAGCAGCGTCGTACAGCGATCAATCGGGCGTTGAGATTTAGGCGCTGCGATCAGCAGCGCAGTGAGACCAAGTGCAGTTTTCATCACATGGTCGCTATGAGGTGGGTATCGTAATCGCCGTTAACGAAGCGTTCGTTTTCAAGAAGCTTTTGATGGAAAGGTATCG
Organism: uncultured Candidatus Hydrogenedens sp.; assembly: GCA_902574205.1. Classification (GTDB taxonomy): domain Bacteria; phylum Myxococcota; class UBA4151; order UBA4151; family UBA4151; genus CACGMS01. The sequence goes on from CACGMS010000002.1 coordinate 88,808, forward strand.
TCGTCGAGATCCCCTCGATACGGTATTCACGAAGGGCGCGCCTTGCGCGCTGTAAACATTCTTCACGGTTGGCACCGTGGACGATTAGCTTGGCGACCATTGAGTCATAGTGCGGCAGGACCGTGTAGCCTGCATGAGCCACTCCATCGATTCGCACGCCAATCCCTCCAGCGGGCTCGTATGCTGTGATTAACCCGGGTGAAGGTAAGAACTTGTCAGGCGTTTCCGCATTGATGCGAAACTCCATGGCGTGACCAAAGGGGCCGGGGACTTCGTCTTGGGTAAAGGGAAGACGGGCGCCTTGAGCGATCTCAATTTGTAAGCGCACCAGATCGACACCGGTGATGGCTTCAGTGACCGGGTGTTCCACCTGAATGCGTGTGTTCATCTCCATGAAGTACAGGGAACCGTCGGTGTCATACAAAAATTCGAATGTACCGACGCCGACGTAACCAATTTTCTGACTCGCTTCGACGCAGAGTTGCCCGAGCTCTTGACGGGACTTTTCTTCGAGGACGACGCACGGCGCTTCTTCGACCAGTTTTTGATGTCGGCGTTGCACCGAGCAGTCGCGCTCAAACAAATGTACGCCTTGACCATATTGATCCAAAACAATCTGGAATTCGACGTGCCTTGGGGAGCGCAGAAAGCGCTCCATGTAGACAGCGCCGCTACCAAAAGACGCTTCGGCTTCAGCAGAACAGGTGAGCCAACTCTGCTCAAGATCCTCTGCGCGCTCGACGATTTTCATCCCGCGCCCGCCGCCACCAGCAGCCGCTTTGAGGATCATCGGAAACCCGATTTCGGCTGCAATGGCTTGTGCTTCGGCAACATCCTCAATGGCTCCAGGTGTTCCCGGTAAAATGGGTACGCCTGCTTCTTGCATCAGTTCTCGAGCTTTAATTTTATCGCCCATGGCGTTGATTGCTGCTGGCGGCGGTCCGATCCAAGTAATTCCCGACACGCCACAGAGTTCTGCAAATTGAGCATTTTCAGACAAAAATCCGTATCCAGGATGCACAGCGTCTGCTCCCGTCACCTCACAGACCGAAAGCAAGGTCGGAATATTGAGATAACTTTCGCTGCTCGAAGCAGGACCGATGCAGAAGGCTTCATCAGCCATACGAACATGTGGGCTTTCGCGGTCGACGGTTGAGTGGACGGCTACTGTCGGGATACCTAAATCCCGCGCGGCGCGAATCACTCGCATGGCAATTTCGCCACGATTAGCGACTAGAATTTTTGAGATCGACATGAGGCGCTCCAGGCTAAGCCGGACGAATTGAGATCACCGGCTGACCATGTTCTACAGGGGTGCCGTTTTCGACTAAGATGGCTTCAATCACACCATCACAGTCAGCTTCGAGTTCATTCATCAGCTTCATCGCTTCAACGATGCACACGGTTTGTCCCTTTTTGACTCGGTCACCGACAGAGACGAAAGGATCGGAATCTGGATTGGGTGCGCGATAGAAGGTACCGACGAACGGTGAGTTGACCGAGCTGAGCGTCGCGTCATCTTGGGGTGCAGCAGGAGCAGCTGGCACAGCATTGACACTGGTTGCTTTGGTGGGTGCAATGCTTGGGAGCTCAGGGAGAACAGCCGGGGAAACGACCGCGCCGCCAACTTCAGGTCGACGGAGCTTGAGCTTGCCGATCGTGGAGTTGTCGAGTTCCATTTCAACAGCTGAGGATGCTTCAAACAATTCAATAATGGTGCGAAGTGTGCGCAAGTTCATCGTATTTATTTCCTTGAGCGTTCGACGTAGTCGCCGGTGCGTGTATCAACTTTGATTCGATCCCCCTCGTTGATAAAGAGCGGAACGTTAAAGGTCGCGCCTGTTTCGACCGTCGCAGACTTGGTGGCGCCGGTGACGGTATCGCCCTTAACGGCGGGATCACATTGGCTGACCTCGAGGACGACAAAGTTGGGTAACTCAATACCGATCACCCTGCCTTCGAACATCACAACTTTGACGGTCATACCCTCAAGTAAAAAGTTGGAGTCATCGCCCATTAGATCCGAACTGACGCTCACTTGATCATAGGTTTTTGAATCCATAAACACGTAATCAGAGCCATCGTTGTACAGGTATTGCATATCGGTCTCAAAGACATCTGGCTTGATGATTTTTTCACCGGACCGAAAGGTGTGCTCAAGGACGCGACCGGATTTAAGATCGCGAATTTTAGTTCGTGTGAAAGCGGCACCTTTTCCAGGTTTGACGTGTTCAAAGTCGATGATCGAGTAGGGGGTTTGATCAATTTGTATCTTCAAACCACGACGAAAGTCCGAAACACCGTACACGTAAGCCTCCATTCCGTTGCTGTGTCTTCATAGCCGATAAACCAGCGGGCAGAACGCTACAAGTGCGGCTTTTTTGCGCGCATTTGAAGCCAAATGACGAGTTTTCGTAGCGCTTGAGTGTACGAAGCCACGCCCAAACCAGCTGTGCGCCCGATGCACAGGTCTTCAATTAAATCGGTATGGCGAAACACTTCACGATTTTTAGGTTCAGTTAAATGGACTGACCAGGTCGGTTTATCGATGGCCAGCAGTGCGTCTCGCAGTGCAATAGAGGTATGGGTGTAGGCAGCAGGATTGATGAGGATCGCATCAGCAGATGCAGCAGCATGAACCGCATCGATCAGCGCACCCTCTGAGTTGTGCTGTTCCGTGCGAAGTTGAATACCGAGCTCATTCGCTAGGTGCTTCAGCTCAGTGTTGAGCCCAATTAATGTGGTGGTTCCATAAAGATCAGGTTGTCTCGAACCCAAGAGATTAAGGTTCGGACCATGAAGGACAACGATGAGCATGGCTTAGATCGCTAAGGTGCGCCGCAAATCTGGCACTTTGGCGGCGAGTTGATAACGCGCCATGCCGAGATTGCCATCAGGCTTGAGGGCGACCGCCAAGACAAAGCGTTCGTCCACGGGGCGAAGCACCAAAATAAGCTCTTCAGCTTCGATCGAAAGCTCTTTGACCGCGCCCATTCGCAGTTGACTAGCGACTTGACGCATGCGGTTCATCAGCGCGGCTGTTTCAACCACTAAGTGATCGGTTTGACCCTTGATTTGCGGTGCCATCGCACGGCCTAGGTCGATGCCGTCGTAGCCGAGCAGAGTACTCATCACACACCCATCAATAGTATCGAGTAGCTCAGCGAGCGCAGGTTCGAACATCAGCGTTCCTTTTGCTGTGAACGGATATGAGCCAATAATCGCTCAAGACGGTCAATTTTTTTCTGTCGTTGCGCATCATCGAGATTGCGTAGGTGTTGATCACGCTCAGCCTTATGTGCTGTTTTTTGTAAGTGGTTGAGCATTGCTCGAGCCTCATCAATGTGGCCTTGATCAGCCAAGATTCGAGCCAGAGTATCGGTTTTAATGTTGGGTTCTTTAGAGCGGGCAGCCATTTTCAACCAGGTCTGAGTCCTCAGAATAACAGGTGCAGTTGCTCTTCGCGTTTTCTCGATCTTCTGGATCGGGACTCCATTCGAGCACCTCGTTATCCACATCGGCGCAGACGATGTAAAGACATGCAACGATGGGAAGGCCTCCATCAGCTGCCGGTGGAGGCGTTCCGCCGTCCGATCCTGGGCCAGCATCTCCGCCAGTACCGGTATTGGTATTGGTGTTCTCGGTGGGTGTGCCACATAAAAATTGCCGCGTACCTTGACCCTCTTCCGTGATTCGAAGGCTGGGAGCAGCGATGCAGTTGCCCACACAATCATCGTTGTTATCACACGGCGTGGCACCGTCTTCACAGACCTTAGGATACGTCGGTACTAGACAGTTTTCGGATTCACCTGGGAGAATGTTGCCTACGCCGCATGTCGCATAAGGGTTACGCTCGGGTACTTGGATGCCAGCATAGCTAAATTCGGTTTTGCCATCATGATTTGGAGTGACCAGCCAAACTGCGGTTTTGGACCGCCCACCGCGTTTCGCACCGAGCGATCCCAGGGTTTGCGTACCTCCGCCATTTACTGTTTCTAATGGCATGTTGAGGTCTCCGTCGTTGAGCGGGCCTTCTGTTTTGGCAGCAAGGTCTGGAAATTCGGGGTACCCCAGAGTTTGCCAAATCCGATCTTGGTAGGTTCGGCAACTCAGTTCAGGCTGATCTTGGACCAATTGTTTCGGTACACGCTCGAGACAGCCGTCGCATAAATCGATGGTCATAAAGTAAGGAGGCGAACGCAGCCATTGACCATTAAGACCAAGACTCAGTGCCTGTATTTTGACCTGAACCGTATAGTAACCGGGGAGCCCGGAGACCGTATTCATCACATCGTTATCACGATGTAGTTGCCCGGCGATCGCAGGGTCATTAGCCAAGATTTGCGTCACATGCTCAGGAATTACAGGTGAACTGACGAGGAGCGATTCTTGGTTTTCATCGCCTTGCGTCCATCCTCCAAATGGTACGCCGAGTTCGACACAGTCGCGAAGGGCGTTTCGTGTTGCTGCAGTCGGTTGGATCAAATTACCTGCGAACTCGTATTCGACGATCAGCTTTTTTGCCCCCACACCGGTCTGAGTCTGGTCGCGAATCACCAAGTTCGCTAAATACTCTTTACCAATGCTGTTGGTGCTATCGACGTTCTTAATATCAAAGATACCACGAACCAGGCGCTCTGAACTGACACTTGCTTCACATGTTGGTTCGCTGAGTACCGAGCCTAGAATCATGATTGAAGTTGTAGTGGGTGTTTCGGTCGAGTCGGTGAAAGAGTTGCAAGCCAGAAGACTGGTCAACGCGATAAAACCCAAGCTATAGGCGCAGCGATGCATTAGTATACCCTTGGTCTAAGGGGTTGAGACGGCATGACGACGTCAACTGCAAACCCACCGTTTCGTACACCGGCACTGCACCAAGAAATTACCCCAGGTCGGGCGGGTAGGGGTTCAGGCCGAGTCAGCATATCAGCATCGTAATGACCGGGGAAACTTGGAAAGTTAGCGGTTGGACGCATAGGCGGCGTGCTGGTGAACCTCATTCGACAACCTCGGCACAGACTGATCACCCAACGAAACCAGTTCGATACCACAGCTTTTCCACCGGCATTAAAGCCTCGCAGTCTAAACTCGGTTGCGAGTAGGTAATTTTTGCCTTTTGCCGGGGTGCGGGTACCCAAGTTGGATTCGCTGCTGGTATCGATCCAGATTTGACTGTCGAGCGCTAAACGCTGCGCAACCCAAGTCGGGATGAGGTCAAACACAGCGATCGGTGGCGTGCCGATATCTTGGGTCCCCATGGTGGGGACCACATAAGTTGCCGGTAAGTTGCCACGGGTTTCATCGGTGGGTGGTAAGACCACAGCGTCATCAAAGATCAAGCGAACTTCCGCGTCTTTGAGGGTGATGAAATTCTCGCCAAAGTTTTCACCCGGGTCTTCGTTCTCGGCACCACCACTCGATAAAACCCACTGAACGCCAATAGGATAGCGCCGACTATGACCGATCGAACCACCAGGAGAGGCAACGCTAATCAAGTCCATCTCTCCGCCAAGTAGTGGCCCTGTGGATCCGTCCCATGTGCACTTGGGACCACCTGCAATGACCGAAGTAATGGTCATAGCGACCTCTTCGGCTTCTTGCTGCGACTGCACGCAACCTGCGAGACTGATGAGTAGAACTGCCCGACAGATCATGCTGCGACCACTCCGAATCCGTCTATTCAGCCGTTGTTCTAGCATTGCTCTCGCCTTATTGCTCGTCGGCGGGTTCGTCCGTGCCGGCTTGTTGTCGCAATTTATCGATTAAGCGCGGTGTGATAAATACCAGGAGTTCTCGACGTTCGTCGCTCTGGAAGTTGTTTCGGAACAAGTAGCCCAATAAAGGCAGTTTGCTCAAACCCGGAACCTCTTTTTGTTCTTTAGCAAGATTTCGGGTGTAGATTCCACCAATCACGCTGGTGTCGCCATCGCGAATCATGACTTCGGTTTGCGCTTGTTTTTTCTCGATCGACGGCACGCCTTTCACCTGACGGGTAAAGTCCGGACGGTTGTTTTCGAGATCAATTTCCATTTGAATCATACCATCAGCATTGATGTGCGGTGTGACTCCAAGTCGAAGTTCAGCGGCGATGGCACGGACTGTTGGTCCTTGAGCGGTGACTTCGCTGACATTGATTTCGATCCCTTGTTTGATCTCTGCTTTTTTATGGTTGAGCGTCACCACTCGCGGTGAAGAAATGGTTTTTGCTGTACCGTTGGTCTCACCCGCCGTGATGCGTAGGTTGAGCGTCAGCGCATTCCCCGCAGATCCCAAAATCAAACCCATGGCGCCGGTTTCAACACTTGAGGGCAGATTCACAGCAAAGGGCGTCACATTGGGGAACGGAGCGACCGAGCCCGAACTATCGACGGCACCACCGTTACCGGTGATCGAATTGGGGAACGGTAAGCCCGTGGCATTACCCGTTGCGGGCGCCATCGAGAACAAAGGTTGCCACTGGACACCGAGCGACCGAACAAAACTCGAGCTCGCTTCAACCATTCGTGCTTCGACGAGCACCTGATCGGTCTTAATGTCGAGTTCTTTGAGCACGGACTCGACTTGGACGAGGTTGTTCGGTGTGGCCTCGACAATAAGATAATTCGTGCGTTCGTCCACTTGTACTCGTCCCCGTTCACCGACCAGTTTTTCGACATGGGGGGCGAGATCAGCGGCAGCCCCATAATTGATCGCAAACATTTGAACTTTGGTCGGTACGCCTTCCTCAATCGTCTTCTTGAGATCCGCTTTGGCTTTGGCTTCGGCTTGAAGGTTTTCTAGGGTGTCGATGCGGATAATATTGACTTGTCGACGTGATTTTCTCTGCTCTTTGATCATCTCGTCTCGGTTTGTTGCGATGGTATTGGTGGTATTTTCTGTATCGATCGAATCGCGCACGGCGCCCAATCCTTTGACGCGAAGCACAACTTTGAGCGCATCCTGCCAAGGGACATTACGCAAACGTAAACTGATCCTACCTTTGACCTCGTCTGAGGCGATAATGTTGATTCCTGCGACTTCGGAAATAAGTCGCAAAATATTGATAATGTCTGCGCCCTGAGTATCCAGCGTGATGCGACGATCAGCAGTCAGCGTGAATTGGTCGTCTTCAA
>CACGMS010000003.1 GCA_902574205.1 uncultured Candidatus Hydrogenedens sp.
GTCAAACTGAGCGAGATGTCTACGTGCGGTTTGATACACCTAGACAGGCACGATCATATTTTCCAGAGCGTATGGAATGGGTCGAAGCTTATGGGTTGCGCGTGGTGACACCTTTGCCGTTGATGCACAAAATACCGCTTGTTCGAGATGCGCTTCAAAGCCTTGAACATGGCCTGGCAAAGCCGTTGGCCCCTCTGGGTTCATTTTACGATCTTGTGCTGCGTAAACTGTAAAAGATTTGCTGGCCAATGACTGGGCCGATATGTCGGGCGCTGTTAGGGAGTGCTTCTCATATGGCTCGTCGTTCACCGCAGCTGCGCTTGATTTCGTTACCGCAGGATACGGTGCCTCCGTACGATCTGGATGTGGAAGTCGACCGGGTTCATGATCTCGCGAGCTTTAATCGCTTCGTGCGTGAGCTTCGACGCGACTACCATGATGCAGAAGAAGAGTGGTCAAATGACGACTTAGAACAGTTCTTGAGTGGACTGAGCGGTGCCTGCGATGATTTGCAAGCGTTCCGCGGGCGTTCGCAATCAGGGGCATGGCGAGTCTTTGCTCGATTGTTGCTCGCTGCGACGGTGCGCGAATAGGTCTATTGAACGGCGTACATGTGCACCCGTTCTAAGCTATAAAGGAAGAACTTCAACGCCCGGCGGTGGTTGGAGCGTAAACAGCTGAGCGTCTGGCGGTGCGCCGCTCGCATCGAATTCACTCAGTCTAAGGCGAACTTCATCGCTTTTCGACTTGATCAAAATATCGCGAAAGATCCCTGCCTTTGTTGGGTCTTTGAGGGTGAGGTGAAGTTGCTCGTCGGGTAAGCTCCAAGTCCAGTGATTGGGTCCGTATCGGGTGACGATAATCGTACCTAGCGTGGAATGAGTCCCCGTGAGTTGTTGGGCATCGCCTTTGGTTTGATAGCTTGTGGCATCGCTGGGCATGGGTAGCTGCCCGCGCAACAGGCTCACGGCGATTTCTGGTTCGACAGGAAGTGGGAGTAGACGCGCCATGCTTATTGGGTTCGCTTGACCTGAGTAGAAGCGTGGCCCCTCGAGCTCAAGCAGTGAGATCGTTCGACCATTACACGCAAAGGTTGAGACCGGGTTGCCGCCCGGTCCTCGTACTTCCAGTAAGATCTTATCGGGTACCGAAATGATGAGTCCTAATTCACCTTTGAGCCTGCCTTGACCGCCAAAATAGGTCGCATTCATGCTTGCGAAGTAGAATTGAGGCGCATCGAGTGATCCGCTTTGCAAGCTGCCCTTTGCAGGCGCTTTACCGGCTTTCCAAGTCGAACACCCGATCGTTCCAACCAGACCAAGGATGATGATCATTGTACTTTTCATCGTCGCTCCAAAAAGGTCTTCCATGCGGCCTGAAGATACTCGTCTTTACGCGCTTGATCAGCGGCCAGGCTGAGCTCGCGTTCTGCTCGTTTGTGATCTCCAATTTGAGCAGCAAAGCGAGCACGGGCTAGTCGAATCAAAGGCGCTGTGGAAAAGACGCTCACGGGAGCTCTTTGCTTCAAAACTGGAACAAAAGAGACCTGTTTGGGCGTGGTGCAAGCCCCGACCAAACCTACAAGAATGCCGAGGATATAGAACTTCTTCAGTGGGATATCTCGTCGTTTCGACGTTGTCGTTTATGGTCTGCGGGTATGAGTTTTCGTGCAGCCTTGATAATCCCCTGCGCATCAAGGCCTTCGGCGGCGTATTGCTCAGCGACGCTTCCATGTTCAATGAATCGATCGGGTAGTCCAAGACGAATAACCGGCGAGCGCATCTGGTGCGCGTTGAGCAATTCAAGAACTGCAGCCCCAAAGCCGCCTGCCAAGACGCCTTCTTCTAACGTGATGAAGGCCATGTCGGTCACGCTTGCCAGGTCGAGAATTGCTTCTTCATCAAGAGGCTTAATAAAGCGCATATCGAGAACATTGACCGCAACCCCTTGGGCAGCAAGTTGTTCTGCTGCGATTTCTGCCTGAGCGACCATGGGTCCGAGCGCAAGAATACTGATGGTCGCATCATCGCTTGCTTTCAGCCAGCGGGCTTTGCCTAAAGGCCAAGGACTTGGGTTCGAGTCGATGGCAACTCCGGTGCCTGTTCCTCGGGGAAAACGAAAGGCGGTTGGTCCAGGTTGGCTAAGCGCTGTGGCGAGCGCTCCACCAAGTTCATTTTCGTCACTTGGCGCCATGCAAATCATATTGGGGATCATGCGCAGATAAGTGATATCAAAGACGCCTTGATGCGTCGCTCCGTCCGCTCCCACGAGCCCTGCTCGATCCATCGCAAAGGTGACAGGCAGTCGCTGGAGCGCAACGTCATGAATGATTGAATCAATGGCGCGTTGCAGAAAGGTCGAATAGATCCCGCAAACAGGCCGAGCACCAGCCGCAGCTAATCCCGCTGCGAAGGTCACGCCGTGCCCTTCGGCAATGCCGACATCATAGAATCGGTCAGGAAAGACTTGACCAAATTTACCGAGGGACGTGCCGTCAGGCATCGCTGCGGTGATTGCCACAATTCGTGGGTCGCGTTCGGCTTCCGATATGAGCGCCTTAGCGAAGACGTCCTGATACTTGGGCAAGCCTGTTTTCGAGGGCGCATTGACGGGATCACCGTTCTCGTCCCGTTTGAAGGCGCTGACCCCATGCATGCACAGACGATCGCGTTCGGCTGGTGCATACCCTTTACCTTTGGTGGTCATCACGTGAATCAAAACCGGCTCGTCGAGTTGTCGAACACGATGGAAAATCTCCTCCATCGCAGCAATGTCGTGACCATCAACGGGTCCGAGGTAGGCAAACCCCAAGCCCTCAAACAGGATGCCTGGGGTGAGCATCGCTTTGGTGCTCTCCATCGTATGCTTGAGCAGCGATTTGATTCGATCGCCTTGCGGGATGTTCGACAAGACGCCCTTGATCCCCTCTTTGACGCCTAGGTAGGTGTCACCAATGGTTAGCTTGCGGCTCAACCAACTGCTCATGGCGCCCACGTTAGGAGCGATGCTCATGTCGTTATCGTTGAGAACGACGATCAGTCCTGAGTCAAGGTTACCGGCATTAAACAACGCTTCGAAAGCCAGTCCGCCAGTCATAGCACCGTCACCGATGACCGCAACGGCTCGACCGTCATGACCGGTGAGACGGTTACCTTCCAAAATGCCCAGAGCCGCTGAAATCGATGTCGATGCGTGACCCGCACCGAAGTGGTCGTGTTCGGACTCTTCACGATTGAGAAAGCCTGACGCGCCATCCGCTTGCCTCAGGCCCTGAAACAAGTCGCGCCGCCCCGTGAACAGCTTGTGGGCGTAGGCTTGGTGACCCACATCAAAGACGAGTGCATCGTTCGGACTTTCGAAGACTCGATGCAATGCGATGCACAGCTCGACGGTGCCTAGCGACGCGCCAAGATGTCCGCCATTGTGGGCACAGACTTCGATGATTTCATCGCGAACGGCTTGCGCTAGAGCGTCAAGCGCCTGAGCCGGCAGCGCCCGAACGTCTTTCGGTGATTTGATCTGCTCGAGCATGATCAGCTTCCCTCAATCTCGACGTCTTGTCGGCTACCATCAGCGAGTAGCTTCTCCATACGTCCCTCTAAACCGGTTAGCCTGTCTTGCGCTTGTCGCAAGACCTTGTGCCCTTGTTCATACAGGTCAAGCGCCTGTTCTAATCCCAAAGGTTCATTTTCTAGCCGTCCGACCGTCGATTCAAGTTGCCGAACTAAATCTTCATATGCGGTAGGCTCAGACATCTTCATCTCCTTCAATTCGTGCTTGGCGTTGACCATCGGCAAAGTGTAACTGAACGCTTTGTCCGCTAGTCGTGTCCTGCACGGAGGTCAGTGGTTTACCCGTTTCATCGACAATAAATGTGTAACCACGCTCAAGTACCGCTTTAGGTGAAGCAGCCTCAAGCCGCTGATGAAGCGTCTTGAGTTGTTCGGTTGCTCGGTCGAGTCGTTGAACACTTGCTCGCCCTAAGCGGTCGCACATTAGTTCCCATTGGCCACGAGCAGACGCAAGGCCTGTATGGGGCGACATTTGACCGAGGCGTTGGGCAAGTGCACTCAGCTCGTGTTGGCGAACACGCAGGCGTCGAGCCGGATGCGCTCGGGTCAGGCGTTCTAAACGAGCGCTCAGTAATCGTCGAGCATCGCTCAGCCGATTCGTGATCGCTCCACCAAGCCGATGTCGATTAAGATCTAGGCGCTGGTTTTGCGAATTAAGTTGTTGATACACGGGGCGCTTTAGACGCTCACCAAGCCCATCCAGATGAGCGATGTAGGCGCCAAGGTCCGGGAAGACACATTCAGCAGCATGAGTCGGGGTATGAGCCACCATATCAGCAGCACGCTCACAAATTGGATGGTCCGGCTCGTGACCGATCCCAACGACGACTGGCGTCTGAGCAGCGGCGATTGCGCGGACCAGAACTTCTTCGGAGAACGGTAAGAGATCAGTCGAGGCGCCACCGCCACGGACAATAGCGATCACATCGCAAAGTCCACTTTGATCCAATCGCTCGAGCGCTGCTGCACAGTCCTCAGCAGCTGTTGCTCCTTGTACTGCGGCTTCTGCAAAGAGCACTGCGACACCCGGAGCTCGCAGGGCGCGTGAGCGAAGGAAATCACGCAAACCGTCGGCTTGCGATGAGCTGACCACGCCCACGCGTTTGGGTAGAGTGGGTAGGGACTTTTTGAGCGCTGAATCAAATAGACCCTCCTGAGCGAGTCGCTCTTCAAGCGCTTTGAGCGCAAGAGCTTGGAGCCCCTCACCTGCGGGAAACATGGCGTAGGCTTCAAAGCTAGCGCTGCCGCTTTTTTTGTAGACCTGTGCTCGTCCATTGACGAGCACTTGATCCCCAGCGCTTGGTTGCCATGCGAGCGTTCGCAGGCGGTCTTTCCACAACACACAGCGCATGGAGCATTTGCCATCACTCAGGACAAAATAAGCATGTCCAGAGCGAGCAACCGTCCATTCGCTCAGTTCGCCCATCACCTGAACAGGGCCCAGTTGTCTTAGCGCTTGGTCCCAGCACGACACCACTTCAGACACCGAAATGGCTGCCTGCGGCTTTGTGTCTTGAGGACTAGGCGTTGCGAGCGGATGATGTTTCATGAGCCCAGCGCAGGCGCATGGCGTGGTCGCCGGTCTAAACGAGCACCATCAAGCATTCTGAGGCAAAGGTCTGTAAACGACAGCCCCGCTAGGCTTGCACATTTGGGGAGTAGGCTCGTCGACGTCATACCCGGGAGTGTATTGACCTCAAGGATCTTGATTTGGTCCTCGTAGACTAAGAAGTCGACACGGCATCCCCCCCGGCAAGAGAGCGCGTTCACTGCATTCTCAGCGAGTCGATGAAGCCGTTCAAGAGTCGCTTTCGATGCACGAGCGGGCGTATGGTAGCGACTTGCTCCCGCCGTGTATTTGTTTTTGAAGTCATAAAATCCGGTTAGTGGCTCGATTTCGGTCGAACCTAATGCCCTCCCTTCAAGAACACCGACGGTCATTTCAACGCCGACTACGCGCTCTTCTACAAGGACTTGTTGGGTGACCGAGCGCAGTCGAGCCAGAGCTGCGCGTCGGTCATCTCCTGACTCAAGTAATTCAATACCTACACTCGACCCACCCTCATTCGGTTTCATACACACTGCTTGATCACCGAATTCATTGTGAATCATCTCAACCGCGTTCGAATCGCCCGTCGAGACGCAGATGCCTTTGGGGACGGGTAGTCCGGCCAAGCCTAAGATGCGATTCGCGACGTCTTTATTCATGGCAAGAGCGCTGGCAAGGACGCCGCTGCCCACGTAGGGAATGCCCATCCATTCAAGCATACCCTGTAAGCAGCCATCCTCGCCATAGACACCGTGGGTGACCAGAAAAGCGACATCGATTTTCGCTTGTGCAATCGTTTGCCATGGTGCGTCGTCGGTGAGTTCGACGAGATGCGCATCCAGCCCAGCGTCTTTGAGTGCTTTGAGAACTCCTAAACCACTTGCTTTCGATACTTTTGCTTCTTCGCTCAGGCCGCCCGCTAAAACGCCTATACGTCGCTCACGCCACATGTTCATCTCCTGCCCCGCAGGGGCAGATAGAACTCGCACCCGTCATGGTCAAAGTGAAAATGCGAAATACAGCTTAATCGAGTCCGAGCATGCGACGGACTTGCGGCGCTTCATCCGAGTTGGGCGCTAAGCGGAGATATTCCATGTAATGTTTGCGAGCGTTTTCCGTATCTTGCAAGCTTGCGTAGGTGATACCCAAGCCTCGATGGATCTGGGCATTTCTCGGCGCTTTTCTGACGGCTTTGAGCAGCAAAGGTAGTGCAGCTTTGGGTTGGTTTTCAATTAAACGTTGGTTTGCTCGTGCAAGCAGTTGCCGTGCACTAAGATTGGTATTGCTTGATGCGGATTTTGCCGATTTTTTTCCTCGATTTGCGCTGGAGTTTGAGCTTCGACGCGGCGTATCCTTTGAGGTTGCTTCGGCGAGTCGGTCTCGTAGTTGCCGCACCTCGCGGCGGTCGGGCGCATAGATTTCGGCGTTGCCTAAGTGCCCTGCAGCTTTCGTGTACAGGTTTCGATCCAAGGCAGCCGCTGCGAGATCAAGCTCGAGCTGAACAAAAGAATTCCGTACCTCTTCGCGATGACGCTCTGCTTCTTCAAAGTAAACTGAGTTTTTAGGAATAGCTTGAAGGTCTTCCAGCGCCTCGGACCAGTTCTTCGCTGAAATTTTAGCTAAGGCCTTTTCAAGGCTTTCTTTATAGCGACGTTCATTGGTCAAGACAGCTTTGAGTGAACTTAGCTCGCGGCTTGGTACCTCTTTAGGTGCCTTGAGTAAGTGCTGGAGCGCTTCGCTCCAGCGTTGGTTTTGGCGTAATCGGTTCATGGTTTCGTGCCATGACTTTTGGTCGTCAAGAGCATTGGCGATTGACTGGTCGCTTTGGGACCGACCATTGAGCGCCCACCAGGCACCTGCAGCGAGCGCGGTGATAAAGATCACCAGCAAAGCTGTCGGCATCAGGTTACCGACTGGTCGCCTTTGTTTGCTGAGTAGATCAGCGAACTCTGGGATCTGACCCGGGGCAAAGAAGCGTAACTGGATATGACCCATATCGATGCGATCGCCGGGCTGGAGTCGCGTGTTCGCATAGTTTTCACCATTGACCTGAATTCCGTTCGCCGAACCCACATCTTTGATAATAAACTGGTTATCTTGAAACTCGATGGTCGCATGATGCCGGCTGATCGACCGATGCTCGACTCGTACCTCGCATTCAGCACCACGACCGAGTCTACAGGGGGAGCGATCAATCGTATATTCTGTGCCCGCGAGCTGGGCGGAGACCACAACCAGCCGAGCAGGCGGTCCGTTGAGAAGTCCCTCGAAGCTCTCTTGTCTGAGCTGGCTGCCAAGACCTGCTCGCAGGTTGATCACCGCTGTTGGGTCCTGGTCTTCATCGTCGTCGATAATCGGCGCTGCGCGTGCCATCAATGGTGCAGCAGAACCTGGGATTGTATTGTCAATTTGAGTGACTTGGGAATCGTCCGGCTCGACCGCATGAACGCCTTCGCCCAGGATCCGGAGTTCGTAGTCTCCGATACTGACCACATCGCCGAGTATAAGAGGGCTCGTCCCCTCAAGTGGTTTGCCGTTGATTTGCGTACCGGTGTAGCTTGCCAAGTCTTCTAAGCGAAGTTTGTCTTCACTTGAATAAAGGACCGCGTGTTGTCTTGATACATTACGATCAGTCAAACGAATCACGTTGCCGTCTTGACGGCCTATGGTAATTTCGGAGCGTGTGACTGGGATAACGGAGCGGTTTCCCTCGTCGTCCTCAATCTCAACCTGAAAGACCAATTGCCTCTTCCTGTACCCTTACTAAGGGGTTCACTCGTGGATATGCTAAGCGCGTATGCCCCTTTGACACAATCTTTACGAACGCAATGATCAAACGAATCTTTACTTTACCGGTTGGTCGCAGCCTGATGTCGTCCATCGGCGGCCCGCCTGTTCACAAACAAATTCGCTCGGTGACGCCGGTAATGCTTGATCTGGTTGCACACCTTTTTCTTCAATAATTGCGCCGCTTGGTAGCTGCAGGGCTCCTGTGGTGATGAGAACGATTTCACCTGTGCTGAGATAAACTGCCGTTTGTACCGTGGTCTTACCCATGGTTCGCTCGCCGAGTACCTTTGCGTTAGCCGAGCGCTGCAATGCAGCCGCGATGAGTTCTGCCGCACTCGCAGTCCTTTGATTGACTAAGATCGATAGGCTGGCGTGCCGGACCGTGCGCTCGCCCGCACGGTGCCGAATGGCCTCGCCGCTTCGACGCTGTTCGAGAAGGAGGTCCTCATTAGCGACAAACAAATCGGCTAGACCGAGTGCATCACTCACTTGACCGCCAGGGTTGTCACGAAGGTCAATGAGTACGGGCAAACCCTTATCAAGCCCTGGGCAAGCTTTGAGCCAACCTTGGCCGTCGCCGTTGAACCTCTTGATGGTCAGCCGAAGGATGCCGCGATCGATGAGACAGACGAACGACTGACCCTTTGACTGAGTTTTCGGTCCATCAATTCGACGACTCCAAGGGTCGAGACCTTCAAGCATGCCATCAATTGCCCGCCTGGCGACTTCTCTGGGTTCATCGCCTTGAAGATGGTCCTTGAGAATACTTGCAAAGACGCGCGCAACATCGCTCACTGAATCATAAGCCTGGGGCATGGCGCCCGCGTTGGAGAGCAAAAGGAGCAGCCTAATCAATTTTTAGACCGACGAAGTGGCGCTTGAAACCAACGCGTTGGGTTCACTGCGAGCGCATCGCTGCGAAGCTCAAAGTGCAAGACTCCCGAATCACCAAGTAATCCGATAACCGATCCAGCTTGAAGATCATCGCCCGGCTTCGCCTGAGTTTCTGAAAGCCCACCATAGACGGTGCGCCAGCCACGACCGTGATCAATAACCATCGCCAGACCCAAGCCGGGCGAGCGGCCTACAAAAGCGACTCTACCCTTTGCAGCGGCGACGACTGGCGCAGTTGCCAAGCCCTCTAAATCAATTCCACGGTTACGCCAGCGAGTGAGCCTATCTTTCGCCTCTTGCCAGCCGTAACCATTGACGACCTTTCCTGCTACCGGTGGGACTAAAGCACCTCGCTTTAGACCTTTATGAGGCATGTCGAGCATGGGTTTGACTTGGGCGAGCCAAGCGGCGAGCGCCAGTCGCTGTTGTTCCAGAGCGCGAGCATGGGCGACCGCACGTTTTCGATCGCGACGAACCTCGTTGAGTCGGACCTCAGCCAGGCGTCGCACTTCGGCACGCTCAGTAAAGAGACGGTCCAGATCGTTTTTCAGTCGTTGTTGTCCCAGCCGGACTTTGGCGAGCCGTGATGTGCTTTCTTTAAGTGCTAAATCGCTTTGCTCAGCTCGTCGCCATAACGCACTCGAGCGCGCTACACGTTGCCGTTCCATAGCTCTCATCAAAGGTTTATCCATGCCAACATGGTTCCCTCGAAGAAGTAGTCCGAGTGCTTGCCTCGCCTGCAGTAGTGCGGTTTCAGCGGTCTTTTGCAAGCCAGTCGATTGACTTTCGAGTTCATCGAGTTGTTCATCTGAGTCGTTAAGACGCTCGTTGGCAAGACGAGCAGCTCGTTTGGCCTCGCTTAACGCAAATTCGAGATCCTCGAGTGTAGCGACCATTCGCGTCTCTTGTTCGGCGAGATCTTTATCGGTCGCTTTACCTCGACTGAGACGGTCGCGTAATGTCTGCAGTTTTTCGAGTGTTATACGAACAGCTTGCTGATCGTTAATGGCCGTGAGCGCAGGTTGGGGTCCGGGTGATAGAGCGAGCAAAAACGCAAACGTCATTGTTCTAACTCCGGCTTATGTATTTCGGAGAGCATACCCAGACCAGTGCCTGCAATTTGGGTCAGCGCGCCCAGCAGCATGAGCCGAAAAGCGAGATGCGCAGGTGCTGCTACGATGAGATCTGTTGATTGCCGCATCCAATGCCCGAGAGCTGCACTCATCAAGTAGCCCCCGAGTCCGGCACTGATTCCGACAACGAGACCGGTAAGCAATAAGGGGCCGACTAATCGATCTCTCGTCGCACCGAGCAGGCGAAGAACGGCAATTTCTTCACGGCGCAAACTCATGACCAATCGTCCAAGCGCCACGCCGAGAATAACGATCGTTACCGTCAGAAGAAGGCTCAGGAGATGAGCGCCCAGATAAATTTGACGGACTCGAGCGCGAGTTCGAAGGAGTTCTCGGGCGCCAGCGTCCACCGATTCAACGCCCGGTGCCGCACGTAAAATTGCGATCGCCGCTGGGGCAACTTGTCCACCATGTGGCGGCGTGAGGTGAATAGCCCGTGGCAAAAGAGCATCGGGAATTTCTTGCGCTGCTTGGGGATCGCGCAGTTCGCTAGCGAGTCGACGGCGAACCTGTTCGTTAGTGAGAAGCCGAGCTTGGCGAACTGATGGCAGCGCTTCCAATCGATTTAGGAGCCCCTTGATCGGCTCATCATCGACTTGTTCATTGAGAAACGCCCACACCTCGCCTGCAGGATCAAGTCGCTGAAGAATTTCGTTGGTCCCTTCGGCATGGGCGCGCACCCAACCAATACAGCCCAAACACAACGTAAGAGCGAGTAACCATGAACTGTGCGTCCAGGGACGCCTTCGAAATCCGAGGATGGCTTCTCTTATGCTCCACATCATCCGCTTCGCCGTTCCAGTTTACCCGCTTCGAGATGGTAGGTTGGATGAGGAAATCGCCTAAGGATTTCACTGTCATGGGTTGCGACCAGAACGGTTGCCCCGCGCGACGAGGCGAGATCGATCAACCCGAGCACCTGCAGACTCAACGCTTCATCGAGATTACCGGTGGGTTCATCACACAGGAGCACTTGCGGGTCGCCCACGAGCGCCCGAGCAATCGCTACTCGTTGTTGTTCGCCACCAGAGAGTTGAGGGACTCGACGTTTGGCAAGGCTGCCAATGCCCACATCATCAAGGGCTTCCATCGCTCGACGATGCGCAAGTCTTCGATCAACGCCACGCAACTCCAAAACAACACGAACATTTTCGAGTGCGGTTCGAGTTTTCAGTAATCGGAAATCCTGAAAGATAACAGCAACTCGGCGTCGAACCATAGCGAGTGCCCGAGCGTCTTGAGGTCTGAGGTTGTGACCTGCGATAGTGATATGACCATCGTCTGGCGAGTCAGCGCCGTACAAAAGTCGCAGCAGTGTCGATTTCCCAGCGCCACTCGCCCCAGTAAGAAACGCAAAGCTACCGCGATCGAGTTTGAGACCAACTTCATCGAGGACGGGACGGCGTTGCTGCGGGAAGCGCCGCGTCACCTGATGTATTTCGATCATAACTCAGTCTCGCCTACTCTGTGTGACGTCCCGTACGAATGTGCTCCGCGTGAGCGCGCGAGGTCAACCATAACGCGATGATGGTCGGTTTCAGGTCTCTTCTTTCTCTCGAGTGAAGCACTTGTCTGAACAGATGTTCAGTGGTAAGGCCAAGAGTTTTCAACAGATCGCAAAACTACGCTTTTTATCGGGGTTGGGCCGCGGCCGCACTGGCTGGCCGTACTTTCAACGACTTGCGCATCAAAGCGTGAAGATGTGATTAAGCGCACAGCATCATTTTTTGCGCTTGGCTTGACGTCGTCGTTGCCTTGATTTCCTTCAGTGGCCTATCAACTGGCCATCGAGGCCAATTCGAAAGCTTCGATTTGGGAACTCTCTGAGGAACCCCCCAGTTGGAGAATCGATCATGACGCTATCAGAGCTTGCACAACATCTTACTCGTGAAGAGATGGCGGCCTTTGGAATGTGGCCGAGCGCGAGTGAGGAAGACGAGCACTTGAGCGATGATTGTCACCACCAAGAAGAACTCAACTAGCGCATCAAGCGAAGCAGTTCTTCAAGACGCTGAAGGAAGACGACGCCTTCAGCGGCGAGCACTTGAATGGTGGTCGCTAAACCTAACGCAAACAACCAGACGCCTGCGATGGCTTTGGCGGGCAGACTCAAAAAGTAAGCTTGGATTTGCGGGGCTGTACGGTTGAGCAGGCCAAAGGTTAAATCGGTCAGAAAAACCGCCACAAGTATCGGCATCGCAAGAGCGACTGCGACCATGAGAATACGAGCAGCGCTGACCATGATGAGTTCTGCGAAGGCGCCGATCCCCGCGGCTTGAAATTGAGGCATCTCGGTCACGGGTAAACCCACAAAACTGGTGAACAGCGCTCCGAGAAAGAAGCGGTGTCCTCCGATACTTAGAAAGATGACGAGGAACAGTTGAAAGCTCAAATTACCAAAAACTGAACTTCGTTCTTTGAGTTCGGGAACGAGCGCCGTCGCCATATTGGTACCGCGCAGTAAATCGACCAATCGACCAAGCATGTCAGCGATCAAAAATAATTCGTATAAAATAAAGCCGATACAAAATCCGATAAACACTTCTTTGAGCATCAACACCAAGAAAGCGATGGGCGTCGTTGGTGGGGGCACTGTGTTGCCTGCAGAAACGACTGGGTAGACCAGCAGTGCGAGCAGCACGGCTAATCCAATCTTTACCGGCTCTGGTGCATTTTTACCGCCGAGAAATGGGATCATCACCACAACTGGCAAAAGGCGCCCAAGAATGAGACCAAACAGGACAAGTTGCTCGGTGCTTTGCCTGCTCAGCAGTAGCCTGTCTAAAACCCAACCTACGTCACTCATCGCAGCAAGGGCACAAAGCCAGTGAAACACAGATGAGCAAATTGAAGTAAGAAGCCGCCCACCCAGGCTCCTGTGATGGCGAGCAACAAAAATACCGCAATGACTTTGGGTACAAAGCTCAACGTGGCTTCTTGAATTTGAGTCGTCGCTGAGAAAAGTGCGACCGCCAAACCAACGACTAGGCTGCCAATAACAGTAGGCGCTGAGGCGAGCATGACGAGCATTAATGCCTCGTTGGTTACCTGCAGGACAAATTGTTCAATTTGGCCGTACATTTATGTGTATCCCATCACTAAACCTTGAGTGAGAAGATGCCAGCCATCCACGAGCACAAAGAGAAGCAGTTTGAACGGTAACGAAATCGTTGTCGGCGACAACATCTGCATACCGAGAGCCATCAAAATATTACTGACGACCATATCAATGACCAAGAAGGGCAGAAAGATAATGAAGCCAATTTGAAAGGCTTCGGTTAGTTCGCTGACTACAAAAGCCGGGATAAGCACCATATAGTCATCAGCGCTAATACCTGCTCGCTGAGCCTTAGGCCGCATACGCTTCGCCAGCATGTAAAACATCTTTCGATCTTTGGCGCTGGCATGTCGTTTGAGAAACTGTCGCATCGGCTCGGCACCGACAATCATCGCTTCTTTGAGGACACCGAAATTCTTTCCTTGAAGCAGATTTTCACCTTCTGCTTGTTTCGTGACCTCTTGAGCGTCGACGTACATCCGCTCCATCACCGGACTCATGGTATAGACTGTGAGAATAATAGCGAGACCGGTAATGACGGTATTCGGCGGTATTTGCTGGGTGCCGATCGCTTGGCGAGCGATGGACAGTACGACCGCCATTTTAACAAAGCTGGTCACCATCATCAGGACGAAGGGGACGAGTGCTAAGCCAGCCAGCGCCGTCATCAGGATCAGCGGTCGGTTTGCTATACTGTCGTTACCCATCAACTCGCTGACGTTGAGATTCTGGGCGATAACCAAAGGAGGTGCCACCATGGCACTCGCGATCAAAAACCTCATCCGTTCTCAGTCTCCGAGACTTGAGATGAGTGAAGATGAGCCAAGTGCGTGATCGCTCCCTCGTTGGTGCCGATCAAACGACGCTCGCCCTCAATATTGATGATATGAACCGAAGCTTTGGGTGTGAGCGCAAGGGACTCTTCAATCTCAAGACGCTCACCTTTTCTCTGGCTAAGACCGGGAAAACGCTTGAGAAAGTGCGTTAATAAGAGCATTCCGCCGACCACCAGAACGAGGACAAGAACCATCCACACAAGCATCCAGCCAAACGACGTTCCTGTATGGACGGGAACTGTTGGCGGCGGAATCGGATTGGTTGCTCCGATTAGACTGACCACTGGCTTACTCGCACACCCAATTCGCCATCGATATTGAGCAACTCGCCTCGACCGACAAGCCGTCCCGCTAGCGTGAGATCAACTTCAGACCCAACAGGCTTCCCTAGACGTAAAACAGAACCGACTTCGTAGGTCGAGACGTGCGCTAGACTCAGACGAAGTCGACCGAGCTCAGCAGCTAAGGTCAGTTCGACATCTTCCGCGAGTACGGTCGATAAATCTGCTGCCTGCTGTATTTCCGAAGCTTCGGCCTCGTCGGTATCAGGTTCTGGGGTATGCACTGGCTCGCTCATGACGGCCTCCATTAGATCGAGTTCGACAATGCGAAAGGCACCGTCTTCAGTGAGTTCACAATCAGCTCGGCGCCGAGCGCCGGGGGCTGATAAACCGCAGCGTCCGCTGGGGTTTCCTTCGTCGGATAAGGTCAGGTTAGCATCATCTAATATGATGACATCGCCCGGTTCAATGCTCAGTAATTCCTCATGGTTTAGCTTGGCTATGCCCACGCTTAAAGCCATCTCAAAGGGCAATGCATACAGCGGGCTATGCGAAGAGACTTGACGCGTGGTCGGTCGAGCTTCCGGGCAGTGATGAAAACGAATTTGAATTTGCCCAGCGACCAAGTCTCCGCGACCGGCCAAAATGACCACAGGGCCCTCGCCAAGATCATCGGTCGGCGGGCTTGATAGGTCAGTCAAGACAGGGACGGGTAAGACGGAAACCGAAGATCTTAGCTGCGACATCCAATCGAGGATGAGGTACTCAAAGACACCGAGTTCGACCGCTGTCAGCGAACGAGCAGGGCGGGCTTGGTCTTGGGTAGCACCGAGTACTTCATCCACAGCAGCTAGGGCTAGGGGACCTGCCACGCGAACCGAGACGTCCAGTCCATCGCCACGCCAGCGAAAGCCCACACATTGTTCCTCCGGCAAGGTCCAATCGCCAGCGATCCCGACGACAGACGGCAGATCCGAACATCCAGGCGGCTTGGGCAGAAGCGCTTGGTTTTCGGTCACCAAGCCAGGCAGACGCTCACGCAGCGTACTGGTTAGTTCCACTTGATCGCTCGTTAGGGAAGGAAGACCCTCCCAATTATAGCCCTGTTCCATGGGCACTTGACCTCCCGTGTCTGCGCAGCGCGTGCACGACACCGTCGCAAGCTAGTGGCGCGAGCACAGACCGTAAAGGGGGCGCGCTCAATCCAGTTTAGGCTTGGTCCACTTTCAGTTCGTTGAGGTCGAGTCCTTTATCCCGAAACACAGCGGCTAACTCCGTGTGATGGGCGGCAAGCATACGGCTGCCTTCTTTGTTGTCGCCACTGATTTGAATGCGTACTTTGCCATCTTTAGCCTGGATGCTCAGGCGCAGTCCGGCCAGGAGATTGCCACCCAGTTCAATATCGAATCGTGCGTCTCCGTGTTGGTCGATTCCCACAAAGACCTTGCGCGCTAGCGCTTCGAGCAATGCCTGCGGGATTTTGGGGCCGCCAGCGGCCCCGGGTTTCCCTTCGGCCCGAGCGCTTAGTGAACCAATCCCTTCAATAGCCGAAGCAGTTGCACCAGCAACCGCTCGTTGAGCGCGTGCACCTTTGAGTTGGGTTTGTCGCTCGTCTTGCGTTTCTCGACTACGCTCTTGGCGTTGCGTCGCCTCTTGACCGTGGCTTTGCTGAACGCCCTGTTGGCTGATTTGACGCTGTGTTTCAACGCCTGTGCGTTGACGCTCTTGGCTCTGCGATGCCTTGCCTTCAAGTTCGCCTTGATGACTGTGCGCGTCGGTGGCTCGTTCTTTACCGACGGTATTCGCGGCGCGATGGGCTACCGCTCGTTGTTGACCGAGGGCTGACTTCTGTGAAGATCCTGGCCGTTGGCGCGCTGCATTGAGCACGGCTCGCGCATTTTCTTTAGCCGTCTTTTTCTTCGGTTGGGGCCGGGTTTGTTTGGGTAACTGTTTGGTCTGGTTCTTGGTGTCAGTTTGTCGCGGTTGAGTCTGTTGTTGGCTTTTAGGGTTCTCTTGGGTTTTCCCGCTACGCTCCATGGCGGACTTAAATGCCTGTCGAGTTTCATTACGAGACTTTGTATCGCGAGCCTTGTCTTGACGGACTTGATCCTGTCTTTTGGCATCCGCACGTTTTTGGTCGCGGCGTCGAATTTCAGACATAGAAACAAACTCCTATCTCTTTATCGTCGCCAGAACTCACGGGATGCTGACGCTAAAGCCATGACGATCGTTTGCGTTCGCCGGGAAGCTGCCGGTGAGTCCGCCTTGATCCGTCAACCGGATGGTCCAAGTGTAGTCGGAGTTATGGACCAAGGCTGCCTCTCCACTGAGAGGATCAGGCGGCGCTGCGTAGGCTGTATCCACCGGCACCCAAACGATCGGTCTTAGACCATGAACAGCGTGCCAAACCAACGCGACGACATCATGATTGGTGTCGCCACCCGCTAGGTGGTTTCCAATTCCATTGACGGTCAATCCGCCAGGAAGATTCGCCGAAGACAACGTATCGTCACTAGGGTTTGCCTCAGCTGTGCCTAACCAGGCTTCATTGCCTCCAGAGAGGACGATATAGGTGGTGTCGCTTTGCGCCACAATACTGCAACCTTCGGTTAGCTCCAGGCTATCTCCTGTGCCGCTCGGAGTAATCGTCCAACTTGGCATGACCACCCCCGGGTTTAGTCGTCCGCCAAGGACTTGAACAGGATTTCCCGTTCCAGGTACGACTCGATAGTCGTCACTGGCTCCAAGACGTGTAGTTTGGAAGTCCGTAGCAACCGTAACCGGTGCTCCAGCAGGAATGGATGTGATGGTCCAGGGGTCGCCAGGAACCAACGGTTCATCAAGCACGTAGGTCAACAATTGAGCAAATGATGCGAGGACATGACTTCGACACCAAAGTAATGCTCGTGAGCCGTCTTCACCTAGAGTACTTAAGCGCACTGATGAACATGACGGAAATCCGGCAATCAGGTTTCGGTCATCCCAGGTGATTGTCCCGCCAGCGTCTGTACCGAGTAGGTGTTGCCCCGACTGGGTGACACGCAGCCATGTGCCATTCGATAAAGCAGTGATTCCGTCGTTTGAAGACCAGGCTACTGGTGCTGCTAATCCCGCCATTTGCGCTAAACTGGATGTCCACACATTGTGGTCAAGGTTGAGAATATGAACCAATTGCGAGTTACCGTGACTAAACCAGTAAATATCGTCGTTACGACGTACCGCATCGCCAGCCGCAGCAATTGCGATATTTGGTGGGCGCCAGCGCGGGAAGCGCGCCGTAAAGTCGACACCACTGGCTAGGTCTGCCGAAAGGTTTCCGCTGCTCCAGATCACAGTGTTGGTGTTGTTCGAGTAGACTTGCACTTCTGCCGTTCGGCTTTGACTGATCTGATTAGTCGTAACGTCAAAGGGATCATTACTGGTTGCAGTGAATTCAGGCCAAAGCTCGAGGCTCACGGCAGGGTCATTGGAGTCATTATCGACTCGCGGGTTCGTGGGGGTTTCGGGTGCAGTATTCGCCTTGTTGAAGATCGTGTTTCCTGAACTGGTTCGAATGCGATCACAAAAGCTTTCGCTCAGTCGCCAAGTACAATTTAAGCTGTTGTTTGAGCCTAAGCTCAAAGTGGTGGGTTCCGTGACTGTAAAGGACCCATTATTCGCTGTGGAGTCGGCTTGGTTCGTCTCTGTTCCGCATGTAAATTGACCGACAACTACCATCGACCCACCATTCGTATTCGATCGTGTCCCTGTCATGATGGGTTGATAATCAGCCAGGCCGGACGAGCGGTTGTTCACGGATGTGCTAAAGGTAGGGGTCGCTGTCCATGTACCGTCAACAGTATCACCTCGAAGCGTGAAACTTGTACCCGTTATTTGTTGGTTACCCACGGCATCACGTGCGCGCAAAGTGACACTGTACTCGGTATGGTTCACCCAATTAAATCCTTGAGGCACAAAACTCCAAGCGCCGTTTACTTCGTTGACCGCAACATTGGACCCGTCGGCTGGGAATCCAGCCGGTAAAGGGCTAATTTGCACGTTGATCCCTACGGTGTCGGCCGTGCCTCTCAAGCCGGCAAGCGCTGTGGTTCCTGCATTGAGGCAACGAAAGTTACGCGCAACGCCAAATGTCGCTGCCACAGCGGGTGTGCTTAGACTAGGCGCTGTATCCGGCGCCGTGCTATCGACGACCAGGGTAAACGGACTACCGCTGGTAAAACCGGTCGCTGCACTCACATCGTCCGCTCGAGGTGTGAGCACAAATTCATCACCATGGGATGCGCTACCGGGTACCTGATAGTTGACGGTGGTGGAGAAGTTTACGCCGCTGTTGCCAGCGGTTTCACCCACTAGGGTTGTATTGCCCCCAGCCAAAACACTCAGATCAACGGTTTCAATGCCCGAGTTGGGATCGGTAGCACTCAGGTTAACCGCGATGGTCTCACCAGCCACAACCGCAAATCGAGCTCCGCCGAGTTGGCGATTGGCTCCCAACTGGGGAATCCCAACAATCGAAATGGGTGCAACGTCATCGAGGACACTGAGTAGAGTGGATGCAACGGCCGAGTCATTGGTTGCGACATCGGTTGATTGAACATGAACCGTGACTTGGGTGCCATGCGTGAGCGTTGATGCGACGGTGAGCTCAGAGTTGGTGGTGGTCGTTGTCGGCGCGCCGAGGATCGTCCGGCTTATTGGAGAAAAACTACCCTGAGCAGGAACGTCTAAAGAAAAGCTCAGACTTGCCACACCTGAGGATGCATCATTTGCTGTAGCTGTCATCGTCACGCCATTGGTCAGACTGACCTGGGTTGGCGGTATAACCCAGCTCACGGTGGGGTTCGTGACATCTCTTATGGTGATGGTGACCGTTGCGGTTCCATCCGTACTGAACGTGCTCTGATCCGTAGCGATAACGCTGACATTTTGGCTGCCAAGAGTTCGGCAATCAGCGGGAATGGTCCAGGTTCGCTGTACGCTCTGTTCTGTCGTCTCGCCGCCGAGGGTGACCGGATGAGGCGCAGAGATCGTTCCGCAGGGAACAGTGAACGACAATCCCGCCAGTCCGCTGCTTGCATCGGTTACGGTGGCGGTCATCGTGACCGAGGTTGAGACATCGACGGTAGTCCCCGAGAGAATGAGCGCCGTGCTCGGTGCTTCGTCGTCTCTAAGGGTGAGCTGATGTTGAACCGATGTTGCTGCATTCCCGGCGCCATCTTGTCCGCCTAAAGTCAGCGTGATCACGCCCGGGGGACAGCCTTGAAGACCACTCAGGGTAAAGGTTTGATCGGATAGTGCCGGCCCGTTGCTAACTGCTAGTATGCCGCCGTTGCTGACCGTGCCGCAGCTGCTGTTTAGCGTGATGCGTGCGACCCCAGCGCCAGCGTCGGTCGCCCGAACTAAGATGTTCGCAGAGGCGCTCGAGTTAACCGTTGTTGGGGGGGATCGGAAACTCACTACTGGATCGGTTGCGTCGACAAGGTTTAGGCTGAGTGTAGCTGGGTTTGACGTATTCCCTGCAGCATCCACCATGCGGACTTGGACGTCTTGTATACCGACCGAGTCGCAATCGCTCGGTACCGTCCAACTCTGACTGACCGACACGAGATTTTTCGGCTGATTATTAAAGCTGTAGGGGCCGGCGCTACCGCAAGGAAGCGTGAATTCAGCGGAGGCTAATCCTGAACTCACATCCTGACCGCGGATTTGCAGTTGAATCGAGTCACCGGTGTTGATCTGCACCGGCAAGGGGTTGGTAATGGCGACTTGCGTCGGGGGTTCTACGTCATCGACGAGTCGCACAGTTGCCGCTGGTGTGGTCGTGTTCGATTGAGCGGATCCATCGATCGCTGAGGCTTGAAGATTCACCGACAGTTGATGGGTGGCATCTGAAGCAACCGGCAACGCAAAGGTGTGCGTGCACACTTCTGTGTTGTTGCAGTTGTGGGTCAACGTTTGATTCAGCTCCGCAGCGCTCAACTCGATCCGGGCGATACCACTTGAGCGGTCACGAGCCGTGACACGAATGGCGCTGCTGGCGCCCGTGTTGAGTTGATCGGGTAGCGAATTGATTGAGACTTGGATGGGAGCAGTTCGATCAACGACGCTGAGGCGCAGGTTTCCCGTCGCCGTCAATTGCGTTTGGTTGCCTTCACCATCGGTCGCAGTAAACAGAATGCTGTATTGTCCTTCTTCGGCATCGCTTGGAATCGCCACGGTGAAGTCTTGGTTCTGGCTGGCGACGCGATCGTTCGGCGTATAGTTGACAGTTTGAGTGCGCTCAATTTGGTTGTTTGAATTGAATTGATTGATGGTGGTGACATAACTCGTTTGCGCAACAACGCCATTGAGGTCACGCGCTCGGATACGAAGGTTGGCACTTCCACCGACGGTACCTTCCGTGACCTCAGTGACTGTGATGATCGGTCCAGCCTCATCGCGGATCGTACCCGACGCCGTGATGGTTCGCTGGTTTGACGCGGCAGCCTGATCGGTGGCGGTTACAGAGACCTCAACAGGCAAGCCCGTGCCGATCGAACCGGGGTTTTCGGCGACCGTACCTGTAAAGACGACTGTCCCTTGATTCACTACACTCTGGTTGTTCCATGTAATGTGTTGAACGTTGCTCACTTGAATTCGGGCAATACCGGTTGAGTTGATGTCGGTTGCGTTGACTTCGAGTCGAACCGGTCCACCGGGTACTAAGATGTTGGGGTTAAACATCGCCGAAACCGATGGTTGCACGTTATCAACCAGATTAAATTGCACACGTTGTCCATCGCTTGAATTACCTGAGTCATCGGTAATCCGAGGGACCGCAGAAATCGTTCCTTCTTTTGCGGTGATAGGAATCGGAATGCTCACGCCAACAGCGTTTGCCTCTTGCGATGTGTCGTCATCGAGAACTCTGGTCATCGATTGTGCTCCGACTTCGGTTTGACCCACGAGCAGATCGACGAGGCTGACCGAGGCGATGTAGCGAGCAGCGTCGGAGCCGCTAATCTGAACACTGGCTTGTCGACCATTGCTCAGATTGAGTGATCCTCCACCGCTCACTTGAGATAGCCTTGGTGGTTGGTTGTCTTGAGGTAAAAATGAGAGCGTTGAAGAGGATGGGTTGGGTGGAGTCGCATTATCCCAAACGGTGACTCGAGCGGTCCAATCTGTGATCGCTCTAAGATCGTTTGGCGTCGGTAGCTGAAGGATCATTGGACTGGCGTAAGCATCCAGCTGGTTTTGCGCCGGATCAATCGATTCGACCTCACTCTCGACCGCTGGATCACCTTGTGAGTTTTCGACGCGAAGTTGGAGCCGTGAGATGGCGCCAAAGGTATCGGTTGCGCTTACACTGACGCGTAAACGCCCGCCGACTTCAGGTTGCGCCGGCGAGCCTGACTCATCGAGCAAGACAATGTTCGTGATGCTGGGCGCCACATCGTCATTAATCTCAAGGTTAAACGGTTCGGCGAGCCCTGCGTTGTGATCGGCGCCAGTACCCACATCATCAAACCCGCCGGCGATGAGGTTAAAGCCCTGGCCGTCTGGACCGTCAGGTGCCTGAATTTGAAAATTTTGCTCCAGGCTGCTGCTCAGGTCTGGACAAGCATCTTCGTCAGGTGGTGGTGCCGGGGGAGAACCATCAACTTGTGTCCACAACTGGCGCATATTGCTGTGCTCATCGACGCCCTGGACTGTGACCTCCAACTGCGCCCCGGGATGGACCCCATCACCAGGGGTCAGTGCCCGCGCTGTTTGTCCATCAATTAGCCAGCGAACCCGGGTAATCGTGACCTCGGGTGCTGTTGTATCAGCACAGGTTCCAATACATAGTTGACGCGCTTCGATCGCCGTTTTGTTGGCGGTTGCAGCACGGTCGGCAACTTCGAGGAGGTCAATGGCTAAGGTGCCACTACGCAGTCCGACAGGAACCGGAACAGCGATGATGGCAATTTCATCATCAGCCTGCGGAACGAATCCAGTTAGACTGCCCGAGATGGTTTTTGTGATGCAGCCATTGCTCAAGATGCGCAGTCGGTAGTTCAGCGCTGCCGCTCCGCTGTGCCGATCATAGACGCGCACTCTCAAAGCAATCGCACGGTCTGGGATCAACCGCTCGGGTTGAAGCAGCTGAACTTCTGGTGCCGAGGTGTCGGCGACGGTTGCTTGGTGAACAGGCGAGCGAGCAAAGCGTCGAGCTGGACCGTCATCTTGAGCCTGAGCCTCAAACTGAAGGTTGCTTCCATCGCGGCCGAACTCGGCAGGTAGCTCCAGCACAGTGGTGGCGTCACCACAATCGACGCTCGGATCGAGTCGAACACAGACGATGCCTTCACTCGTTCCTGTAATGGACGCGCTGAAGCGTTGGCTCGATCCACTTCGTGAAACCTCCAGGTGAAGACTACTAATCTGTCGCTCAAGCGGTGCGGTTGCGCTGAGCGTAAAGCGATTAGACTCCGCAGTGCGTAGTTCCGTGGGACCTTGGAGTGTGACGGTTGGACTGCTGGTGTCTACGACCACGGTCGGCGCAGAGCAGGATGCAAGAACCAAGATAGAGAACAGTTTTTTCATCGTGCAGGAAGTGTTGCGCATGCGAGCGCGCACGGCAAGGTTGTCGATCGCTGATCTGCTCAAATTTTTTGATTTAGCTAAAATAAACCAGCGAGCGGGCGCATCACCCGTTTGAAGTCCAGACTAAAGCCGAGCGAAAATTGATGGTCACCAAAAGCGCTTGAATCGGCGCTGTCATGGGTTTGCCAGATTGTATGAGCAATCACGATCGCTGATCGCAGGTTTCCGGCGACGGGAATTGCGAGTTCGAGCCGTTCACCAACAGCCCAAAGCAGTGTGTTTGGCAGCGGCTCGTTTTCCGGAAGATAATAACGGGCATCGATAAGCAGTCGAGCCTCGATACCAGCAACTTTACGTCGCCAGTCCATCAGGCCAGAGACGGCAAATCGCCAGCCCGGTAGGGCGGTCGTTGATGTGGGGTTAGGGGGAGTGAGGATGCGTGTGAGATCTTGAGATCCTGTGGCTGCCAATCGAGCTTCATGCAGTCTTTTTGTCTTGGGTATTGCCAGCCCTGTGTTGAGCTCGAGCCGTGTTTGACGGGGGGTTTCAACTTCCGAATTGGGATCTCCAGCTGTCCACTCACTATCCCAGACCACGTTGGTAAAGGGGCGCACTTTTCCTTTTGCGTGAATAGCTTCCAACGTTAGTGACCAGTCATCGAGCGATTCTTTATCGAGAGCAGCTACGCCGTTGTCTTCGGGAAAGAGGTCTCGTGTGTACGCAGCGACACCACGCACGCTCACTTCGAGGTCTTTGATCGGTTGAATCAAGCGCAGATCCAGATGCCCGCCGATGCTCGTTCGGCTAGGTTGATTTGTGCGAGGGTCTTCGAGTGTTCGATGGGCTACGGGGGCTCGTAATTCCTGACTAAAGGCACTCAATTGCAGTTTGTCGATGCGCAAGACCGTACGAGTACGAGTCGCGGGCATGCGCATCAGGGACAGCACCCGAGTTCGAGGATCACTCTTGAGTTGCCTCTCAAGCAACGGAAGCAAAACACGCGGCAGCGTCTTACGGTCGCTTTTGTGACTGACTAGTCGACCGTTGGACAGGGTTACCCACTCTCGGTTTTGGTTGC
Source organism: uncultured Candidatus Hydrogenedens sp. (assembly GCA_902574205.1). Lineage (GTDB taxonomy): Bacteria > Myxococcota > UBA4151 > UBA4151 > UBA4151 > CACGMS01. The sequence goes on from CACGMS010000003.1 coordinate 23,760, forward strand.
CGATTCGACTCTTGAGTTGGTCCGCAATTTGGGCTGTAGTGATCACCTTTACGGGGCGGCCTGAGCTCAGCTTTTCGCGGCTTCTCCAGGCGAAGACCTGCGACTTCAATACGGTAGCGATTGTACCTCCATCAGCTGTCAGGGAGACCAAGGGGGATGGGATAACGAGTCGCCCGAGAAGATCGAGGCGAGATAAACCACCTGGCAGGACTAAGAAGGGGTTCATCTTAGGTAAGACGAGCGCGTCAGCTTGAGCTGCGCGTAAGATCACACCAGCGACTAAGTCAGTGGTCCTCTCAGCGTCGTATTTCGTCTTGTCGAGGGCAGGGACCAGCGGTTTAGATAAGGTTGGATACAGGTTGTGACGCACTGCATTGACCTGTCGAGCAAGCGCAGGGGACGCTGGCACCCGCTCGTCGATTGTATGGACCTCAACCGAGGCATGCATGGCACCGAGCTTGAGTTCGGTAATTGCATTGGTCGGTATTCGAATGAGAACTGGCGACTGGCGATGGTGCAGCGCGTGCTTGTATTCGGGAAGAGCGAACGAACCGGTTCGAGGTTTGAGGTTCAAGCTCCCGGGGATCGCGATTAGTTGGATCCGTGAGTCATCAAGATAAGGTGCCGCATCTTGTGCGCTTCGTGCCAGCATAATCACGCGATGGATCGGACCCTTCTGGCTGAGGTGTTTCAGCACCTTATCAATACGTTTACTGTGTTCTTTATGAGGTATTTGTTTCCCGATTGAGGTGATTGCCAGTAAGGCCACGCGTTGGTTTCCTCGCACGATGATAGCACCTTGCTGCTCAATCGGGTTGTCTTTGCCAAAGGTGTTCAGTGCACTCGTTCTTAAGCGTGAAAGTTCAGCTTTGAGTTGGCTTGGTGCAACCACCGAATCGTTCGGTCCGAGTAATAGGTATTCTGGACCTTTTTGGGCGAGCCCATTGACGGTTGTTTCACGATGTAGGCTGGGTCCATCACGAACCCACGACCAACCTTCGAGTAAGTTTCCTAAACTAACCCACAGGTTCATCGGGTCCTGCCGTCTCAGTTGATCCAAAGCGTAAAACCGACGCGACCCATCACCAATCGGTCGCGAAATCTCAGTAATTGGGCCCGTGGTTCCAAGTTGGCCTTCCGCTCGCCAGCGGATCTCCCATTGGTCCAGCTGTTGGTTAAGTGCGTGATCTTGAGCCGATGAACTATTGCTCAAAACAAAGCACTTCAGTGGCGGAGTGTTTGTCGCTGACCACTGTTCTTGGATGGCTTCAAGCCAGTGGGGTTTAACTCTTAAAACGGTCGCAAGCCTAAGGCTTTTCTTCCGTGTAATGAGCCATGATAGTGGCGTTTTTAATACCCAAATCTTTTCGCTAACGGTGCGTTTAAGCGGTATCTTTAATTGCCGCTGAAACGCATGGAGATCGCTCGATAGGCATGCTCGGCCGCCATGTGTCATCGCTCCATAACCCGTTTGTTCGAGCCGAACATCCTCTAATGCCGGCAAAATAGGTACAAACTGGCGCCCTGAGACTCCATCACTATCAGCTGTAATTAGGAGCGATAAGCTTGCCAACCAGACCATGGTTTTGACCTATCGAAGCTCGTTTCTATCGACAAGAGATATGCACTTGCCGGTCGGCCGCTAAATCAGTCCTTTAGGTTGCCCTTCTTTCAGTAGAGTTAGTCCTCAAAAGTGAAAATTAAGCAGAAAAAAAGTTTTTGAGTAAATGCTGGGGCGGCCGCGTGCCGATCGCCTTTGAAGGGACGCGAATAAACACACAGGATTTAGGAAAGGCCATAGCGATCATGGAGCGAAGCATCGAGACCAAGGCAACCGAAACTCAATCAATAAATGAGTGGACTATTCAGCGATTTTTTACCCAGGCTGGTGAATCAGTTTGGGATACTGTGACCTGGGTTCGTCGAGAGGCGAAAGTCACAGGCATGAATGGCGAAACGATCTTTTGTCAAAAGGATGTCGAGTTCCCTGAGTGTTGGTCTCAAACTGCGGTCAACGTCGTCACAAACAAATATTTCCGAGGGGCACTTGGTAGTCCTGAGCGTGAATATTCGGTCAAACAGTTGATTGGTCGTGTTGCGAATACGGCTGCTGATTGGGGCATCAAAGCGGGTTACTTCAAGACCGCTGAAGAAGGTGAGATTTTTCGCGACGAACTTACATGGATTTTGTTGCACCAGCACGCAGCGTTCAACAGCCCGGTCTGGTTCAATATGGGTGTCGAAGAAAAACCTCAGGTGAGCGCCTGTTTTATCAACGAGGTCAAAGATACCATGGGTGACATCATGGACCTGGCGAAGACCGAAGCGATGTTGTTCAAATATGGTTCTGGAGCGGGTTGTAATCTGAGTACGATTCGCTCATCTCGTGAGTTTCTCAAAGGTGGAGGTGAAGCGAGTGGACCGGTCAGCTTCATGCGAGGCTATGATGCCTTCGCTGGTGTGATCAAAAGTGGCGGAAAAACTCGACGAGCGGCTAAGATGGTTATGCTCGATGCCGACCATCCTGACATCATGGAATTTATTCGCTGCAAAAAGGAAGAGGAGCAGAAAGCTTGGGCGCTTATCGATGCGGGCTATGATGGCGGCTTTAACGTCCCCGGTGGTGCCTACGATTCGGTGTTCTTTCAAAATGCGAATCATTCGGTGCGTGTTTCGGATGAGTTCATGCAAGCGGTTGTCGATGATACGACCTACAGCACCAAAGCGGTGGGCGATGGTTCATCGGTTGAGGAACTAAAGGCTCGCGAAACGTTGATGGAAATTGCAGAAGGTACGCACGTTTGCGGTGACCCTGGTGTTCAGTACGATTCGACGATCAATGATTGGCATACGTGTTCGAATACAGATCGTATTTATGGATCCAACCCGTGCTCGGAATACATGTTCTTGAACTCGACCGCGTGTAACTTGGCGAGTTTGAACTTGATGAAGTTTCGTCAGGCCGATGGTCGCTTTGATATCGATGCCTTTGAGCACGCCGCAGAGCTCGTCTTTATGGCTCAAGAGGTCTTTGTTGATGAGGCGAGTTATCCCACGCCTTTGATTGGCGAAAATAGTCGTAAGTATCGTCCAATTGGTTTGGGTTACGCGAATCTTGGTGCTCTTTTGATGAGTAAGGGAATGGCTTACGATTCGGATCAAGGTCGTGCGTATGCTGGCGGGATCACTGCGCTGATGTGTGGAGCTGCCTACCGGACCTCTGCGCGGCTTGCGGAGCGTATGGGCGCCTTTGAAGCGTTTGATTACAACGCCGAGCCGACCATGGATGTGATGCGCAAACATCGCGCTGCCGTTGATGGTATCGACTTGGCTTATGCCCCTGCTGATTTGGTTGCTGCGGCGAAAGTGGCTTGGGACGAAGTCATCGATAAAGGCGAGAAAACCGGGTTGCGTAATGCTCAAGCTACGGTACTCGCACCGACTGGAACCATCGCCTTCATGATGGATTGCGATACGACCGGTGTTGAGCCGGATATCGCCCTGGTTAAATACAAGAAGCTCGTCGGTGGTGGCTTGATGAAACTGGTCAACGGTACGGTTCAGATGGCGCTTGAGGAACTCGGTTACAGCTCAGATGCTATCGGGAGGATCAATGCACATATCGATGCGATGGACACGATTGAAGGTGCCAAAGATCTTAAAGATGAGCATTTGAGCATCTTCGATTGTGCCTTCAAGGCAGCCAATGGTGAGCGAAGTATTCGTCCTGAAGGTCATCTGCGTATGATGGGGGCTGCTCAGCCCTTCTTGTCAGGAGCAATTTCAAAGACGGTCAATATGCCAGAGGATTGTACGGTCGAAGAGATCTTTGATGCCTACGTTGAGGCTTGGCGCCTCGGGATTAAGGCCGTTGCCATCTATCGTGATAATTCCAAACGGACACAACCTTTGAATACGAGTGCTCAGAATGATGACGAGCCAGCGAAAGAAGAGATTCGACAAGTCACCAAACCGCAGCGACGGCGCTTGCCCGATACACGCAGCTCGATCACGCACAAGTTTAGTATCGGCGGTAACGAGGGCTACGTGACGGTCGGTTTATACGATGATGGCACGCCGGGCGAAGTCTTTACGGTGATGGCGAAGGAGGGATCGGTTGTCTCTGGTTTGATCGATGGATTCTCGACGATGACGAGCTTAGCCTTGCAGTATGGGGTTCCGCTCGATGTGATGGTCCGTAAGTTTAGTCACACGCGATTCGAGCCCAGTGGCTTTACTGGGAATCGTGAGATACCGATGGCGAAATCGGTCCTCGATTACATGTTCCGTTGGCTCGATCGACAGTTCCATGCACCAGCACCTGTTGAGGGAAAGGCGGTTCAACCTGATCTTCCGGGTACGTCACCTGAGCCGATACACGTTAAACTCAAAGCTGCTGGTGAAGCAGCGACCGGTCCACTTTGCAGCAATGGCTGCGGACCCACGGTGCCCAATGGGGGCTGCTACATCTGTCCAAGTTGTGGTGAAACGACCGGTTGCGGCTGAGTTCTATTAGTCGAAATCGGACGGGCGTTTTCGCCCCTGTTTGGTGTGGGCGCGTTGGCGCTTGCCTTCAAGCCGGCGTTCTTTTGAGCGTCGGCTTGGTTTGGTTTTCAGGCGGGGCTTATCTCGCTTGAGAGCATGGACAATCAGCGCAGTTAGTCGTTGCCGTGCTTCGGCTCGATTTCGGTGTTGACTACGATGGGTGTCGACATGGACTTGGATGCTACCGTCTTGAGTGAGACGATGACTCAAACGAGTGTTTATGCGAGCCTTAGCACTGGCACTGAGAACGGCGCTATTTTGTGGCTTCCAACTGAGTGTGACTCTTGAGTGTGTTTTGTTGGTGTGTTGCCCGCCAGGACCACCGCTCAGACTGGTTTGTTCAATAAGTTCGGCCTGCGGAATGAGCCCATGAATACCGAGATCAAGACCGTCGCGACTCATCCTTAGTAGGCTATAAATTCGGCAAAGACCACGGCGAGTGGTCCAAGGGCAGTTCCAAGCAAAATACCGAGCAGTACATCAAATGGGAAGTGTACCCCAAGGTAGATACGACTCAGCGCAATAGCCAGCCCAAGACAATACAACGGCAAGGCGACGTTGGGATACAATACAGCAACTGCGGTCACGATCGTCATTGCTTGTGTGCTGTGACCCGATGGGAAAGAATTTCCAAAAGGTTCATCGATGAGCCGTCTATCCAAGCCCGCTTCGAACGGGCGCGGGCGCTGAACAGCGAATTTGAGCAAGTTGGTTGAGGTCACTGATAAGAGACCACCGAGGACCATGATCCAGGCGAGTTCCTGGCCGGCAGGCCCTGAAAAAGCGCAGACCATTCCGAGCACGACCCATGCGCGTGTATCCCCCAAACCCGTGATCCATTCGACCAGGTTGGTCAGGCGTTCTGGTCGGAAGGTCGTGCAGGCACGAAATAGCGCACGATCTAGACGGATCAGTTGACCCAGTAGATCATCGCGCTGGTGTGGAGGAACCGGCTCAGTCATTGCTCATTAAATGTTCATTCCACCATCAAGTTCAAGACAGCGACCGGTGAAGAAATCGTTTTCGAAGATAAATTTCACAGCCGTGTACACTTCTTTAGGGTCGGCGAAACGTCCTAATGGGACCATTCGACTTAAGCCTGCTCTGGCTTTTTCAGGCATTTGCAACAGGATGGGTGTGTCAACAGGACCAGGAGCGATAGCGCCTGTACGAATGCCGTATCGGCTCAGCTCTTGGCTCCATAATTTCGTCATGGCGACCAAGCCCGCCTTTGCAGCGCTGTAGTTCGTTTGCCCGACGTTACCTTTACGGCTGATTGAGCTAATGTTGATCATGCATGCTGGCCCGACTTCGTGACGCGCCGCCATGGTGGCAAACTCACGAGCACACAGAAAGGGACCGGTGAGATTGACGTCAATGACTTGTTGCCACTTTTTCATGCTCAAATTACTGATCTCGCCGGTATCTCGGTCCTTTTTGATCAGTAAACCGTCACGAATGATTCCTGCATTGTTGATCAGTCCGTTGACTGAACCCATATGCTTGTAGGCCACCTCAAATAGGCTGGCAACGCTTGCCTCGTCGGCAACATTGCATTCGACTCCAAAGACCGCTCCATCGGATGCCTTAGTGATTTCAGTGAGTGCGTCCGTATTGACGTCAGCGGCAACGACCTGAGCCCCGGCTGCGGCTAATTCGAGGGAAAAGGTTCGACCCATACCGGATGCTCCTCCGGTGACGATGACTTTAAGTTCTTCGATGCGCATGGCAACTCCTTCTTGATGGTGGTGCAAGGGCGCTACCGCAAAGCATCGTTTCTGCCCATATGGATTTAAAAATCATTGGTTTGAAAGGTGGTGATTTCGTTGTGGGCTCGACGAAAAGAATTGGTAATACAAGAGGTTATGGTGTTGGTGTTTGGCCTTTTATCTAAAGGTGAACTCTGATAAACTTCGGCCGATAACGGTTGCATGGACGCAACTGTAGAAACGACCGCAAGGAAGATGGCATGAAGATTCAGTCCCCCGCTTCAGCCCTAAGCTCAAAGCAAGTTGCTCAAACTCAAGAGCGCATGAACCAACTGTTTGATAAAATCAGTTCTGGTGCACGGATCACCAAGGCTGCAGATGATGCGGCTTCGCTCGCAATTTCGTCGGCGATGGAGAGTCAGATTTCGGCGCTGCGTGTCACGCGCCAGAACGCGAATGAGGCCGATAGTTTGCTTCAAGTAGCTGACGTCGGTGCCGAGCAAGCGAGTGAAATTCTTGGGCGAATGCGAGAGCTCGCTGTTCAGGCGTCCACGTCGACACGATCCGACGCTGAGCGCGCCGCAGCTCAAATTGAGTTTGGCAGCTTACAAAGCCAACTCAATGATGTGGCGACGAACACGGAGTTCAACGAGCGGTCGGTGCTCGATGGTGCTCAAACCTTTCAGTTTCAGGTCAGCACCGACGGCACGCCCGTTGAGGTGACGACTACCGAAGGCGTGAGCGCATCGGATTTGGGCATCGAGGGGAGCAGTGTAGCGTCGCAGGCCGGTGCTCAGGCAGCTTTGGCAGCCATTGACGAAGCCGTTACGAAAGTCACCGAAACACGCAGCCGCTTGGGTGCAGGCTCAGCGCAGTTACGATCAGTAAGTTCATCAATCGAATCTGCCGTAGAGAATACAGTGGCTGCGAACAGTCAGATGCGCGACCTCGATATGGCGGAGGCGATATCTGCTCAGGCTCGCGAGTCGATCCTGCAGCAAAGCAGCGTCGCTATTTTGATTCAGGCAAACGCTCAGCCGCAGGCAGCATTAAGTCTGATTGGTTAGCTCGACACAGCAGCAGTTTAGTGGTGTTGCGGCGAGCCATGGGCTCGTCGCCTCACTTTTTTATCATCTTCCGTGATGTTTGTGCGTAAAGAGCATCTCGCCGGAGGACGACGATGAAGACCATGGGCGCCGATGAACTGCGTAAAGCCTTTTTGGATTTCTTTGCGAACCAACAACACAAAATTCAGCGCTCGGCACCGTTGGTGCCGCAAGGTGATGCCACTTTATTGTTCGTCAATGCGGGCATGGTTCCATTCAAAGAGATTTTCACAGGGCGCCAGAAGCGACCGTCTGCCCGGGCGACGTCTTCGCAAAAGTGCGTTCGAGCTGGCGGCAAGCATAATGACCTTGAAAATGTTGGCGTGACCGCAAGGCATCACACCTTCTTTGAAATGCTCGGGAACTTTAGTTTTGGTGATTATTTCAAGTCAGAGGCTTGCGCTTGGGCGTGGGAGTTTTTGACTCAAGAATTGGGGTTACCGCAGGATCGGTTGTGGATCACCATTCATGACAGCGACGATGAAGCGCATGAGATCTGGTCCAAAGAGATCGGTGTTCCCGAGGAACGTATTTTTCGCTGCGGCGACGAAGATAATTTTTGGGCGATGGGCGATACAGGGCCATGCGGACCGTGCACCGAGATTCATTGGGATCGACGTCCGGATGAAGGGGGTGACCCGCTCGCTGATGACACGCGTCTGCTCGAGTTATGGAATCTGGTGTTCATGCAGTTCGAGCGCAGCGCCGATGGGCAACTCACAGAGCTTGCAGCTAAGAGCATCGATACGGGTATGGGGTTGGAGCGAATCGCTGCGGTCCTGGTCGGTGAAGAGAGTAACTACCACACGGATGTGTTCCTGCCGATCATTGAGGGAACCGCTGCTGACGCAGGCGTCACATACGGTCGAGCTGATTCGCCGACCGATATTGCGTTGCGCGTGGTGGCTGATCATGCTCGCGCAACGACGTTTTTGGTCGCTGACGGCGTTCTGCCGTCGAACATCGGGCGTGGATATGTCTTGAGGCGAATTATGCGCCGCGCCATTCGCCAGGGTCGAACGCTTGGGTTTGATACCAATTTCTTCGCTGCCGCTTGCCAGCGCGTGATCGAGCGCATGGTCGGTGCATACCCGGACCTGAAGGACGCCAAAGAGTTGATTCTTAAAGTCGCTGACAACGAGGAGACAGCATTTCGCCGAACGCTCGATCGAGGTTTGGGTTTGTTGAATGAATCGCTTGGCGCGCTGAAGGCCGGGGATTCACTGCCCGGTGATACGGCTTTTATGCTGTATGATACCTTTGGTTTTCCAATTGATCTGACCCGTTTGATCGTCAGTGAGCAGGGTTTTGTTGTTGATGAACCCGGCTTTGAATCGGCTATGGCAGCGCAACGTGAGCGCAGTCGCGGCGATTTAGGTGTGGCGGGTACGGACGCGATTTACCACCGTTTAGCTGGTGAGTTAGGACCGACCAACTTTGTGGGTTACCCGACGGCCGAGGGGCCGGGCTTGGAGGCGGTGAGTGAAGTCGTTGCATTGGTTGTTGATGGCGCCGATGCTGGGCGTTTAGCGACGGGTGCTCATGGCGTAGCTTTACTCAAAGATACCCCCTTTTACGGCGAGAGTGGTGGTCAGATCGGCGATGCGGGCACGCTATCTTGGGATGGTGGTTGTGCAACGGTTCATCACACTGGCAAAAATGAAGGTCTTCATACGCTTGAGATTAAGGTGATTGAGGGCGCGCTCACTGTTGGGCAGCGCGTGGAACAACGCGTGGACGGCGACCGCCGTCGGTCGATTCGGTCGCATCACAGCGCAACGCATCTGCTGCACTCTGCTCTGCAGGAAGTCCTCGGTGAGCATTGTAAGCAGGCAGGGTCAGCGGTTCATCCGGACCGCCTGCGTTTTGATTTTACGCATTTCTCTGCCGTTACGCCCGATGAGATTTGTCAGATTGAAAGCCGCGTTAACGCGTGGATTTGTACAAACGCTGCGGTGGATACGGTCGTCATGGATCTCGATAAGGCTAAAGAGGCTGGCGCGACCGCTATGTTTGGCGAAAAGTATGATGAACATGTGCGGACGGTTCGTATCGGACCGGAGAGTTTTGAACTGTGCGGTGGAACCCACGTGGATCGTGCAGGGGATATTGGATTCTTTCGCATCGTGACTGAGAGCGCGCTCGCCGCAGGTGTTCGGCGTATTGAAGCGGTAACGGGTTTATCGGCCTTAGCGACCGTTCATGCCGATCAAGAGCGAGCCGTGCAGACCGCTGCGTTACTGAAGACGACTCCTGCACAACTGGCTGAACGTATTCAGGGTATGCAAGCGCGACTCAAAGAGACAGAGGCTGAACTCACTGAACTGCGTCGCCAGATGGCAGCGTCTCAAAGTACCGGTTTGCTGGATCAGATTGCAGAGGTTGAGGGCTTCAAAACCTTGAGCGTTGTGGTTCCTGATGCCAAACCGAGCGATCTCAAGGAGCTCGCCGAAAATCTTCGCGATCAAATTGGTGATGGTGTGATCGTCCTAGGTAGCGCACATGGCCCCAAGGCCTTTCTGCAGGTCGTGGTCAGCGGCGCTGCAGGGAAGCATCTCCATGCCGGGCAATTGGTCAAGAAGTTAGCTAGTCATATTCGTGGAGGAGGCGGAGGACGCCCTGATATAGCTCAAGCCGGTGGAGGTCATCCGGACGGTTTACCTGGAGCCATCGACGCCGTTGCCGACGCCTTGCGAGAGCAGTTGAGCTAGGCCCGAGTATACGAAAACGTAGGCTGCCATCTTGTCAAAGCAGTTATCGGCGGCCAGGATCGCCGCACGCAGCCCTTCTGGCTCGGTGGTGGTGTGTGAAGAAGACGGTCAGTTTGACCCTAATGCTCTTTGCTCTCTGGCTTCTCTGGTCAGGTATCTACACCTTTATGATCACGAGTTTCGGTGTCGCTTCGGTGATTCTTTGCGTTTGGCTCGCTCACCGCATGAACATCGTTGATAGCGAGGGGCACCCGGCTCATTTGGCGCTCGCTCACATCACCTATGGCCCATGGTTGTTGTGGCAGATCGTGCTCGCCAACATCGATGTAAGTAAGCGCGTGCTTTCTGGAAACATCAACCCATGCTGGGTTCGGATCAAAGCGCCGCAAAAGACACCTTTAGGGCGAGTGATCTACGCCAATTCGATTACGCTGACTCCGGGGACGACGACGGTTCAACTAAGTGGCGACGAGTTGCTGGTTCACACGATCCATCGCGAAGTCGGTGAGGACCTGGCTCGTGGTGCGATGGCGAGCCGGGTGTCCAAGCTGGAGGGGCAGGACTGATGTTCGTTGTCGCCTCCATCGGGATTTTGGTGTGCATGAGTTTGGCTCTTGTGCGCGCCGCCAAAGGTCCAACTGTTTTTGATCGCATTCTTGCCGTCAACAACATGGGGACCAAGACGGTGCTGTTGATTGCGGTGCTGGGTTACTTAACTGGGCGCCCTGACTTTCTCGATCTTGCGATGATTTATGTCCTGATCAATTTCATCGGTACCTTCGCCATCCTTAAGTTCGTGAAGTATGGTGATCTGGCACAAGCCGCCCCGCCGGAGGGCGAATAATGGGCGGTGTCGTCGATATTTTGAGTTGGATATGTATCGGCGGAGGTCTGTTTTTTAGTCTAATGGGTGGCATCGGTTTGCTGCGTTTTCCCGACTTTTACGCACGCTGTCACGCGGCGGGAATTACGGATACCCTGGGCTCGATTCTAATTCTTTCAGGGTTAATGCTGCAAACGGGTATCGAGTTGAACTTGGCTCGTCTGATACTCATTCTTTTGTTTCTTTTGTTTACAAGCCCGGTTGCCGGTCACGCGATCGCCCGCGCCGCGCACCAGCATGGCTTAGAAGCTCAGGTTGATGGGGAGGACGTCACCGATGCCTGAGTTAATTAACATCGCCTTATTGACGTTTCTGGTGGTCATTTCGGTGGTGATTATCCGGGCGAAAGACGTCTTCACTGCAGTGATGTTATCAGGCATTTTTAGTCTCTTGTGTGCGGGTTTGTTTACCGTGATGGACGCGGTCGATGTGGCCTTTACCGAAGCGGCGGTCGGTGCCGGGGTGTCGACGGTTTTGATGCTGGCAGCGTTGAGTATGACCACCAGTCAAGAGAAGGAGCGCCCAACCAACTGGGGTGCATTGGTCGTTGCCGTTTTGACCGGGGCTTTGCTGGTTTACGGTACGCTCGATATGCCTAAGTATGGGGACCCTGCGGCGCCGGTGCATACCCATGAGCAGGTGGCGAAACGCTATGTTGAGACGTCCCTTGTCGAGATTGATGTCCCGAATATGGTGACCTCATTGCTCGCCAGTTATCGAGGTTTTGATACGCTTGGCGAGACCACGGTGGTGTTGACGGCGTGTATCGGCGTGCTGTTGTTGCTGGGGGGTCGGCGGCGAGAGGAGGATGAACATGAAGGATCATGATATTCTCCGCGTCACGGCGAAGGCGCTCATTCCTTTGATCTTCTTGTTTGGTTTGTACGTTCAATTTCATGGTGATTTTGGACCAGGTGGCGGCTTTCAAGCGGGGGTTATTTTCGCAGCTGCAATTATTCTCTACGCGCTGATCTTCGGATTGGATGAAGCCAAAGCCGTAGTGCCTCCGCGGGTCCTTGAGATTATCGCATCGCTTGGTGTTTTGCTCTATGCTGGAGTGGGCGTCGTAACGATGATCAAGGGCGGTACGTTTTTGGCGTACAATGCGCTCGATCCAGCACATCCCACGCATGGTCAGCACGTGGGCATTCTTTTGGTTGAACTGGGTGTCGGTCTAACAGTTACAGCGGTGATGTGCGCGATCTTCTTTGCTTTTGCTGAGCGAGGGCGACGCACATGAATATTGATGTCGGCCTGTTCAATTATTGGGTGGTCGTCATTTTGATGGTCGCCGGTCTGTACACAGTGATCTCCAAGGGTCATTTGATCAAGAAGATCATTGGCTTGAACATTTTCCAAGTGTCGGTGTTCATGATGTACATCACCATGGGCAAAGTTGAAGACGGCACAGCGCCTATCTTCTCTGAAACGGCGGTGGCGTATTCCAATCCACTGAACTCGGTATTGATTCTTACCGCCATTGTTGTCGGTGTGGCGACGACAGCTGTCGGTCTTGCTTTAGCTGTACGCATTCACGAGGCCTACGGCACGCTTGACGAGTCGGAAATCATTGAGATGGATGGTGGCGAATGATCGATCATTTCCCTGCGATCCAGGTGGCTTTGCCCATGATTGCGGCAGCGGTCGTCGTGATCGTTCGAAATCCATTGGTCTCGCACTTGATCGCAACCGGTGTGGCATGGATTTCAGCGGTGATTGCTTGGACCTTGCTGCAGAGCGTGTTGGCGTCAGGGCCCATTTCTTATCAACTGGGTGGTTGGGCGCCGCCAACGGGCATTGAATACTACATTGATCCTCTAAACGCCTTCGTTTTGTTTCTGGTGAGCGGGATTGCGGCGGTGGTGTTTCCGTTTGCTGGGGCGAGTGTTGCTGCCGAGGTCGACGAGAACAAGCATCACCTGTTCTATGCGTGCTTGTTGCTGTGTTTGACCGGCATGCTTGGGATCACGATTACGGGCGATGCGTTTAACATATTTGTGTTTCTAGAAATTACGTCCCTGAGCTCCTACGCCTTGATTGCGATGGGTAGAGATCGTCGAGCATTGTCGGCGTCGTTCAACTATCTGGTTTTAGGAACTTTGGGCGGAACAGCTATTCTTATCGGTGTGGGTTTGTTGTTGATGCAAACCGGCACCCTGAACATTGCCGATTTGCATATGCGCTTAGAGGGCGCGCACGCAGCGAGTAAAACGGTCTTAGTTGCGCTTGCCTTTTTAACCGTGGGGAGTAGCCTGAAAATCGCGCTGTTCCCGCTTCACGCATGGTTGCCAAACGCTTATGCTCATGCGCCCTCCGCCGTGACGGCACTGATCGCTGCGACATCGACCAAGGTGTCTTTGTACGTTCTGATGCGTTTCATCTTTACGCTCTTTGGTACTGCGGTCGTCTTTGACGTCTTTCAGTTGCAGCGCGTGTTGTTACCGCTTGCGGTCATTGGTATGTTTGTGGGTTCGTTGGTCGCCATTTATCAGACCAACATCAAACGTATGCTGGCGTACTCAAGCTTAGCGCAGATCGGCTACATGGTCCTAGGTATTAGCCTTGTGAACGAAAGCGGTTTAGCAGGTTCGATTGTTCACATGTTCAATCACGCCGTGATCAAGGGTGGTTTGTTTATGGTCATGGCGGCTGTCGTGTTGCGAACGGGTAGTGCAGACCTTTCGGCGATGCGCGGTTTAGCTAAGCGTATGCCTTTGACCTATCTCGGGTTCGTCATCGGCGGCTTAGGGCTTATCGGTGTACCTTTGACGGCCGGTTTTATCTCGAAATGGTATTTAGTCCTCGGCGCAATTCAAAATGGCATGTGGCTCATTGTTGCTATGATTTTGCTGAGCTCCTTGCTCGCCGTCATTTACGTTTGGCGGGTGGTTGAGGTCGGCTTCTTTGAGGAGCCCGATCCGGAAGCGCCAGAGATCAAAGAGGCACCGCTGTCGATGTTGATTCCGACATGGATCATGCTGGGTGCATCGCTCTTCTTTGGTGTGATGACGGATACGACTGCAGGCGTTGCGCTTGAGGCTGCTCGCCAGCTGATGGGGGCACCATGAGCGCAACCGTACTCATCGTCCTGAGCATGTTCATGCCTTTGGTTGCAGGTTTGGTGCTTCGAGCTTTTGATAAAGAACCCAATATTCGCGACGGGTTTTCCCTCCTTGTTGCCGTGGGAACCTTCGCTTGCGTCTGTAGTTTAACGCCAATGGTTATGGCTGGAGAACGGCCAGCGTTCCAGTTGTTGGAGATGTTGCCTGGACTGAGTCTAGCATTCGAGATTGAGCCTTTGGGAATGCTCTTTGCCTTGATCGCCTCTGGGCTTTGGATCATCACGACGGTCTATGCCATCGGCTACATGCGCGGTCATCATGAAAGCAATCAGACACGCTTCTTTACCTGCTTTGCGGTAGCCATTGGCGCAGCTGTAGGCGCCGCCTTTTCTGCGAACTTACTGACACTGTTTACGTGCTATGAACTGCTCAGTGTTTCGACCTTTCCCTTGGTGGCGCATCACCAAAGCGCCGAGAGTCGAAAGGCGGGACGTATTTATCTCGGTATTTTGCTCACCAGTTCGGTGCTGTTCTTCTTACCTGCCATCGTTTGGACCTGGCACCTGACCGGAACGACCGATTTCGTCGCAGGTGGTATCTTGATGGGTAAAATCCCCGATGCTGCGGTGCCTTTGTTGCTTGCCTTGTTCATCTTTGGCGCCGGCAAGGCGGCGGTGATGCCGTTGCACCGGTGGTTGCCTGCAGCCATGGTCGCGCCCACACCTGTCTCTGCTCTTTTGCATGCCGTAGCGGTGGTCAAAGTCGGTGTCTTTACGGTGGTCAAGGTGGTGACCTACACCTTTGGTACGAAGCTGCTCACCGATACAGGTGGCTCGGTTTGGTTGATGTACGTGGCATCCTTTACGATCCTCGCTTCCTCAGTGATTGCGCTCGGTAAGGATAACCTGAAAGCGCGCCTGGCGTACTCAACGATATCTCAGCTCAGTTATATTGTACTTGGCGCTGCCTTTGCCAATGAACTCGGTATCATGGGTGCAGGCTTTCACATCGCGATGCACGCGATGGGTAAGATCACTCTATTCTTTGCAGCTGGGGCTTTGATCGTTCTGGTTCACAAGACTGAGATTTCAGATATGGCGGGAATTGGTCGCAAGATGCCGTGGACGATGGGTGCATTCTTCGTGGGCAGCCTGTGTATCATTGGTATTCCGCCCACCGGCGGTAGTTGGTCGAAGTGGTATTTGTTGATGAGCGCCGCCGATGCCAATGTGTGGTTGATGGGCGTGTTGTTGATCTCGTCGCTGTTTTCGATCGGGTATTTGATGCCCGTCGTCACCACGGCTTTCTTCAAGCCGTTGCCACCGGAATCGGATCATGATCATCACGATGATCACCATCACGAGGGTAGTGGTAACGTGGAGTACGATCATATTCTCTGCGTCATCCCCCCGGTTCTGACGGCGGCTGGTTGCGTGCTTTTGTTCCTCTTCTCTGACCAACTCTATGCCTTGCTAGAGCCCGTTATGGCGGCGAATCGATGAGTGATCCGAACAAGAAAGAAGGTTGGTTCAACCAGCCTGAGAACGTCGATAAGTTGATTAAGGGACTGTATGTCGCTTGTGCGCTATCGATCTTGCCGGAATTGCTCGACAAGGTCTTTCATTGGCACTTGATGCATCCTTATTACGCGGTCGAGAAGATTCCTGGATTTTATGGGATTGTTGGCTTTGTCGCTTTTGTGGTGATCGTTCGCGGTGGCGAGCTGCTGCGCAAAGTGATCAAGCGAGACGAGAACTACTATGACTAGTCTCGCTCCCGGTTTGATCTTGTGTCTTGGTGGCTTGCTGATTCCGCTGCTCAAAGGCAACGTGCAGCGCGCGTTGGCGCTTGCTCTTCCCGTATTTAGCTTTGCCAACCTTGTGGGTTGGGGCTTTACGGGCATTGAAACGGGTATTAGCCATCAGTTTGAAGTGATGGGCTACACCTTAGTGATGGCGCGAGTGGACAAACTCAGCCTGATCTTTGGCTACATCTTCCATATCGCAGCTCTGCTCAGTGTCATTTATTCGCTTCACGTCGACGACGCCAAGCAGATGGCAAGTGGTACGATCTACGCCGGCGCTGGAATCGGCGCTGTGTTTTCGGGTGATTTGATCAGTCTGTTTATCTTTTGGGAAATCACTGCGTTTACATCCGTGTTCTTGATTTGGGCGGCTAATAATGAGCGCGCAAACAAAGCAGCGATTCGCTACCTCGTGGTACAAGTGGCATCAGGCGTCTTGCTCCTAGCCGGTGCGATTTTACATTATCAAAGCACGGGTAGTTTAGCGTTTGGTTCCCTTGATCAAGTCGGCGCTTTTACCGAGCATATTGGCCAAGCAGGTGTTCAACTGATCCTGCTTTCCTTTGCCATCAAGTGTGCGTTTCCGTTTCTCCACAATTGGCTTCAGGATGCTTATCCCAAGGCGACGGCGACCGGCACGGTCTTTCTGTCGGCATTTACCACCAAGCTCGCTGTATACACACTGATTCGTGGGTTTGCTGGGTTTGAGCCGCTCATTTATGTGGGTGTGGTGATGACCTTGTTCCCGATCTTCTTTGCCGTGATCGAGAACGATTTGCGCAAGGTACTTGCCTACAGCCTCAACAACCAACTTGGGTTCATGGTGGTGGCGGTTGGCGTCGGCTCGGAGATGGCGATCAATGGCGCTTGCGCCCATGCCTTTGCGCACATCCTGTACAAAGCCTTACTGTTCATGAGTATGGGCGCGGTTCTGCATCGAGTAGGTACGACGAAAGCATCGCAACTGGGTGGTTTGTATCGATCGATGCCGGTGACAGCGATCTGTTGTATTATCGGCGCAGCGTCCATTTCCGCATTTCCGCTAACGAGTGGTTTTATCTCGAAGGCCCTGACCCTCCAAGGCGTGATCGATGCGGGGCACGCCTGGATTTGGGGTGGTTTGTTGATCGCTTCGGCAGGCGTGATGGAGCACAGCGGGATTAAGATTCCGTTCTTTGCTTTCTTTGGTCATGATTCTGGAATTCGTTGCGAGCGAGCGCCATTGAACATGCAGATCGCCATGGTGATCACTGCTGCTCTGTGCCTTGTTATTGGTTGTATGCCAGGACAGCTTTATGCGTTGCTTCCGTATGCCACGGACTACAAGCCCTATACGGGTGCACACATCGTCACGCAGTTTCAGTTGCTGTTGTTTGCGATGCTCGCCTTCGTCATTCTGATGAAGTACTGGGGTTACCCCGATGAAGAAGAGTCAGAAAACCTCGATTCAGACTGGCTTTATCGCCGAGCGTTCCCAGCGGTTTGGCGTCAGAGTGTAGTCGCTGTGAACAGTGCGCGATCCATTGTAGTCACCGGTGCCTTAGCTGGGGTAAGCAGCGTGATGTCTGGAGTGCAGCGTCACCATGGACCCGGGGGTTTGCTCTCGAAGACGTGGTCAGCGGGCACGATGGTAATGCTCGGTAAGATCGCCCTCGCCTTCTATTTGATTCTTTATCTTCTGACTTAGCCTGGGTGAGCCCTTTGCGCGTGGCGCGTAACCACGCTAAGCTGTCAGGGCACTAGTGCGCTAAAAGGATGTAGCTATGAGTTCCTGTTTGCGTTGGCTCGTTTTGTGTTCGTGTATGATTTATGCAGGGTGTCCCACGCCCAGCGCACCGAACTTGCCAGGTCGAGCGGATGCAGGAGGCGGAGGCGTAGTTGCCTGCACGGAAACTAGTCAGTGCGAGGCTGACCAAATCTGTGTTGATGGAGCGTGCGAAGCACCATTTACAGGCTGTCGAACCGATCGTGATTGCGATGACGGGTCCATGTGTTTCGATGGGATCTGTATCCGTGACTGTAGCGATGGGGGTGAGTCATGTCCCGATGGTATGACGTGTGTTCGTTCTGATGGAGACGGTCTGTGCTTGATCACCTGCCGCAGTGATCGAGATTGTCCGGAGCGTACGGAGTGTAAAGAAGTCGAACGGGATCAAAATGTTTGCGTTCCGATGGAGGGAGAGGGTGTTAGCTGCGGAAATGATGGCGCCTGCCCGCGTGGTCAGGTGTGTGACGAAGAGACAAATCAATGCGTTGAAGACGGTGTCCAGATTGAGGGCTGTCTTGAGGACCGTGATTGCGGTGATGGAGAGCGCTGCATCGATGAAATGTGTCGTGAGGTCGATGGTCGTTGTCGCGGTGACCGCGATTGTGGCGACAACGCCGAGTGCATTGATAACTGGTGTGTGAGTCAGGGCGATGACCCAGAAATTTGCCAAGACAACGGGGATTGCCCAGATGGTATGATCTGTCATGATGAGTACTTCCGTTGCATCAGCGACCCGCGCCAAGGATGCCAAAGTAACCGCGATTGCGACGAAGAATTCGTCTGTATTGCTGGGATGTGTCGCCTTGAAGATTTCGAACCTTGCGGCGAAGGATTTGGTCCGTGTGAGCCGGATTGGATGGTCTGTGATGATCAGCTCGGCGTCTGTATGCCGCCATCATGTGCCAATGGCCAAGATTGCCCCGATCGAATGACCTGTCGAGAAGACATTTTCTGTGTACCAGGTGGCGGCCCGCCTGGGCGCTGCCAAGACAATAGGGACTGCGAGGATGGACAAGTCTGCCGACGAGGTCGTTGCCAGGAGGACAATGGCGGCGGCGGAGGCGGTCCTGAACGTTGTCAAGACAACGGCGATTGCGAACGAGATCAAGTGTGTCGCAATGGTCGCTGCTTCAACGAAAATATTGGTCAAAATTGTCAGGATAATGCCGATTGCGGCGAAGGTTTACAATGCCGAGACGGTCGCTGTGCACCGCAACCACCACCGGGTCGCTGTCAACGAGCGGCGGACTGTGATGCGGGACAGATCTGCCAACGCGGTCGGTGTCGTGATGGTGGTGGTGAAGGTGATCGATGCAACAACGATCAACAGTGCGGTAATGGGTTTAGTTGCCGCAATCGTCAGTGTCGCGCCGATAATGGTGGCGGTAACCCGAATCCTGAATGTCAAGATGATCTAAATTGCAACCAAGGCGAACGATGTGTCGATGGGAGTTGCGTTCGAGATGGTGGTGGTGGCAACGCAGGTCAGTGCCAAAGTAACAACGACTGCGGTGATGGACAACTGTGTCACGATCAAAACTGCCGAGAACGATGCGACGAGAACCGACCTTGCCCGCAGGGGCAGCGATGCCAGAGTATTGGATTTGGGGGGTCCTCTGTCTGTGTGGAGCCCTAGTTGCCGGGTGTTCTAGTCCTCAACCCGAACGCTTGATTGAACCACGAGCTGGCTCGGCAAAGGTCGGGCAAGTGCCTGCTTCTCTTGCCGCCGCCGCCGCCTCACCGGTGGCCTGCTTTGGTGATTTGGTTTGTTTGGCGCAAATCCAGCTCCCCAAGGATCCGATCAAAGCCGGGCAGCGCTTTAAGGTCACGTACGTTTGGTCAGTTCAAAGTGACCCGGGGCGTTCATGGAAAGTCTTTGTCCATGGCGCAACCTCTGCCGATGTTGCTCATCTCTTCAATGATGATCATGAGCCAGGTCAGTCGGGATATCCGATTGCCCGTTGGCGACGTGGTGACTTGATACGGGTGCAGCGAACCATGCGGTTAGCGAGAGACTTGCCCAGTGATCGTTACGAGCTGTGGGGGGGGTTCTTTCAGGGGAACGAACGCTTGGCTGTGAGTCGCGGACTTACTGACGGTCGAGATCGTGCGCGCTTTGGTGTCTTACGGGTAGAAGGTCGTAAGGTACCCACACCCAGAGCATCGATTCCTAAACGCAAAGAAGCGATCGTGATCGACGGTAAAATTAATGAAAATGATTGGAAGAATGCGCCACGCTTAGGTCCGTTTCAGCGCTACGATGGTGTCGGTACTGGTCGCTATAAAACCTATGCGCGTATGCTCTGGGATGACCACGCGTTGTATTTAGCTTTTGAAGCCCCTGATGACGATGTGCACACACCTTATTCGAAACGTGATGATCCGATCTATGAGTCGGAAGCCGTTGAGATTTTCATCGATGCTGACGGCGATGCCGATGAGTACATTGAGCTGCAGGTGGCGCCGAATGAAGTGCAGTTTGATGCTCGGTTTAGAGGCGGCGCGAGAAAGAATATGGATCAGGCGTGGAATCATACCTATGAGGCAAAAACGAGCGTCGATGGTACCTTGAACGATCCGAGTGATAAAGATCGTGGATGGGTAGCTGAGTGGCGTATTCCTTACGACGGTATGCCGGATTTAGCGCGTGCGCCAAGCCCGGGGCAAAGCTGGAAGATTAATCTCTTTCGATTGGATCGGCTGCGTAAAGAAGGAAAGGTCATCAAGACTGACGCTACGGCTTGGAGCGCACCGCTAAGTGGCGATTTTCATCGGCTTGAGCGCTTTGGCGTGATTACTTTCGTCCCTTGACGGTAGCGCTTCATACAGTAAGCACTTTTCAGTGCAGATCAGGGTCACTGGCTTAGGTTGCGATGACCCTGAATGTTATTCCGAGATGTTTACGAGATGACGCCTAAAAGCCTACAGAAAATCAGCCAACTTACGGTGTAGATCTACGAGGACGATTATGACGGTTTCTATTTTAGTCTTAAGTACGAGCCTCAACGCCAATTCAAAGAGTCGCACGTTGGCAAAGAGCTTTCAATCGCAGCTAGAAGCAGCAGGAGCAGTTGTTGATTGGTTAGACCTTCAAGAGCATGAGTTACCTTTTTGTGGTGTTGAAGATTCATGGGACCAGCCGGAAATTAGGGCACTTCGTGCGCGGGTTGACGCGTGCGATGGGATTCTCGTTGCTTCACCGATCTACAATTATGATCTCAATGCTGCTGCCAAGAATTTTATTGAATTCACTGGCGGCGCGTGGACGCAGAAGGTCGTCGCCTTAGCCGTAAGCGCAGGGGGTTTGCGATCGGGGATGGCGCCCTTAGGTTTTATCAACTCGTTGATGTTGGATTTCCGCTGCATCGTGTTGCCACGGTATGTGTATGTCGTCGACGAAGGTTACGATGAGGCTGGGCAGCCCAACGAGAGCACTTCGGCGCGGATTGCTGATGTGAGCGGTGAGTTGGTGCGCGTGACGAAAGCCCTGAGCGCCTAAGCGGGCACGAGAGCGTCGTCGCCCTGAGCGAGTAGGTACTGACGCATTTTTCCTAAGCCACGGGCTTCGAGTTGTCGGGCACGCTCACGAGAAACGCCGAGTTCCTCGCCCAGCTCCGTTAGCGTTTTGGGGTCCTCACTCATCGCTCTGGCTTCGATGATCAGTCGTTCTCGAGGGTCCAACTGTTCGACGGCTTTGTCGATCGCTTGTCGACGTACGTGTTCAATCTGAGCATCAGCCACCATCTCTTCGGGCGTATCATCATGGTCGTTCGTCAACACCTCGATCATGGAGCTGGATTCGGAATCACTGCTCATCGGAGCGTCAAGACTGTAGTCTTTGCCCGCTAAACGCATTTCCATTTCATCAACTTCTTCCAAAGAGACACCCAGCATCTTTGCCATGTTCTCACGGGTCGGTTCGGCGCCCTGCTTGAGCAGGGTGGCGCGGGCTTTACGTCGCCCAAAGAAGAGCTTTCGCTGCGCTTGTGTCGTTCCGAGTTTGACCATGGAGATCGAGCGCATCACGTAGGCTTGGATGTAGGCTCGGATCCACCAGACTGCGTAGCTAATCAAACGGTAGCCGCGCTGGTGGTCAAACTTTTGGACAGCGATCATCAGCCCGAGATTACCTTCTTGAACCAGATCGATGAGCTTGAGGCCGTAACCACGATACTCGTTGGCGATGCGCACGACGAAGCGTAAGTTTGAAACGACAAGGCGGTGAGCGATCGCAGGATCCTGGCTTTGCGCAAACGTTGAGGTCAGATCGTCTTCTTCTTGACGGGTCAGCAAGGGAATGCGGTTCACTTCGGACATGTACTGCTCAAAGGTATCGCGTGGTGCTAACGCATGATTCGCCACTGGCGCCCTCCGTTCGTCCTTCATGATAAGTCCTCATTTTAACTATGCAAGTGTTTGGTTGAATAGTTTAATTGTTATCGCAGAGTGAACATAACATTGACAGCGCAGCTCCATTAGGGAAGGGAGCCGAACCTCTAATGCGCAAGCTTCCTGCCGGAAAGTAATGACATGGGCGACAAGAAAATTATTCCCGAACTGATTGATAAGCGTTTGCAAGAGCGTTTGGTTGACCGTGGTGACCTGACAGCAGAGACATTGTCTCAGTATCTTGAGCAGTTGCCCGATCTCGCTGATGAGGTTGAGACCATCAGTCTTGGTGGCGAACCTGAGCCACCAGCTGAAAACGGGGAAACCGCTTGAGTTTACCCAAGCCTGAACTGGGTGATTTAGGCGAGTTTATTGCTGCTTTAGCGCTCGGTGCCATGGGCAAGCTCGAGGTTCCTGGGGAGCAGGTGCCTGTCGATGATGAGCGTGCCCGGTGGTTTATTGATCTCCTTGATATTTTGCTCGAGAGTTTGTCGGATGACGTACCTTCTGACCAACGAGCTCGTATTGAGCAACTCTTGACGCAGTTGCGTCTGGCCGCTGTTCAGGAATGAGTCGAGCGCTCATGGTTCTGGCCATTGCTGGCCTCGGGGCTTGCGATGGTAGTCTTGCTGCCCTCTGGGAACCGCCGCCGGGATGGCAAGCGAAGACGGTTCCGAGCGTCAAGGTCATCTCAGGCCGAATCAGCGCTCTTATCAATGAGACCGTTCCGCGCCAGGTTGCGCCAACGCTCGATGAGCGTATCAATGTGATCGACCACGTGGGTCTGGGTAACAACGTGTGGATCGTTCGTACACGCATCCCCTTGTTGCGCTCCACACGTGAGCTTCGTCTTGCCGATGGACGCATCGTCGATGATCAACAGTTGAGCCGTTTACTTGACGCCGTACCCAGGCAAATACTGGGTCTGAAGCTCGACGATTCGCTCAGTGTGATCACTGATCAAAAAGGTTTAGGTCGAAAGGGACGCGTGGTGACTTGCGATGGTGACCCTGTGGATTCCGCGTTGGCATTGAGAGCGTGTTTGGCTCTTGCTTTCGATCGCAGTCAGCCGATTCTGACTTTTGATGCGCCTACAACCATGAAAAACGAGACACGTTTACTTGATGCAGGACCAACCCTTGTCGATCAGTCGATTACCACCGATGGTGGTGTATCGAAGATCGTCGATGGGGGAGCGTTGCGTTGAAAACAGCGGTTGTTCTAAACGGCAACGCAAAACGAGTTGGCCCGCGTCTCATCGCTAACTTTCGCCAGCTCGTTCCCGAGCGCGATTTATACATCTCGACGTCCATTGATGAAGCCAGAGCGATTATCGTCCGTCTCGTTGACGATGGTTACGATCGTATCATGTGCGGTGGTGGTGATGGGACTTTTGTTCAGATCGTCAACGATGTGGTTGATCGTATCCGCGCGGAAAACTTGGCGCACCCGAACAACACACCTCGTCCTTACCCACAAATCGGTTTGCTGCGGTTGGGTACAGGCAATGCCGTGGCAGGTATGACGGGAGCGAGTCGGCCGACACGCGATCTGATGCGGTTGCGCGATGGTCGCTTAGGACCGCCCATTCCGGTGGATATGATCGTCGCAGAGGGCAAACGGTTCCCCTTTGCTGGTTTTGGCTACGACGGTGAGTTGCTCAACGATTATCTCTGGCTAAAGGAACGAGTCGAAAATCCAATTCTCAAGAAATTGTTTCACTCAGCAGCCGGTTACTTTCTTGCTCTCGGGCTCAAAACGGTACCCAGGCACATGCGTGGGCGAGGCATTTCAACGACGATGCGCATTACTGCGCTTGAGCCCGCGTGGTACATGGATCCGCTCAATCATGACGAGCCGGTTGAACATCCAGCAGGAGCGATCCTGTTTGAGGGCGCGGCTACTGTTGCCTCGGTGGGTTCAGTTCCTTTCTATGGCTATGGGATCAGGATTTTCCCCTTTGCTGGCCAGAAGCCTGGAACGTTTCAACTGCGAGTGGCGAGTGTGAGTGTGTTTCATGCGCTCGCTAATTTGGGTGCTTTATGGCGAGGTAGTTATCGTAACCCGCAAGGCTGCTTTGATTTCTTATGCAGCCGTATTCGGATCGAGAGTGATGCACCGCTTCCTTATCAAGTTGGCGGTGATGGCGCAGGTTGGCGCACCGACCTCGAGTTTTCTGTAGATGAATTGCCGGTCCCTCTCGTGAATATGCGACCTGCGCTGACGTCGGGCAATGGCTGACCAGCAGCAGCCGACCAAGCAGTTTCAGGGCGCTGTTGCCGTCCGCTTCGTCGTGGGTCGTCATGAAGCCCGTATGCGCTTAGACCGCTATCTATGCAGCAAGATCAAACGATTGAGCCGTAACCGTGTTCAGCGAACGATCGGGCGTGGTGATGTTGAGGTCAACGGATCAGTCGCTGTCGCTTCTCACCGTTTGTATGCGGGAGACCATGTCGCCCTCTGGCGTGTTCCTCCTCCTGAGCCGCTCGCTGACGGCTGGCCAATTGAGATTTGTCGCGGGTGGGATTGGGTCGCGCTGAACAAACCTGGCAATCTAACGGTTCATCCGACGGCGCGTTACTTTCACCAGACCGTCACCGCGTGGATGGAGCGTCAAGAGAATGGTTTCGATGACGCTCGGCTCGTCCATCGTCTGGATCGCGAAACAAGCGGTGTCCTTTTAGTTGCCCTTGGATTGGCCGCTGACCGTCGATTGGGCATCGCTTTTGAGCGTAAGCAGGTACGAAAAGAATATTTGGCCATCGTTGAAGGATTAGCGCCGAGTAAGCTCGAGTGCGATGGTCCGATAGGTTATGATCCGACCAGTTCCATCATCCGAGTTAAGCAAGCGGTCACTCGTGATGGTGCCTCGGCGCGTACTCGAGTGGAGCTTGAGCGACACCTGCGCAGTGGTCGTAGTTTGGTGCGTTGCTTCCCCGAAACAGGTCGAATGCATCAGCTTCGCGTGCATCTTAGTCACCTCGGGCATCCGATTGTTGGTGATAAGATCTACGGACTGGCTCCTGACGAAGCGTACGATGAATTTTGTGAAACGGGCGGATCTGACGAGTTGAGCGCGATCTTTGGTGCGGACCGACAACTGCTGCACGCAGCAGCCCTTGAGTTCCCTGAAGCACCGGACGGCCATCGTCGTGTGGAGGCCGCGTTGCCTCAGGATTTTCTGTCCTATTTGGGATGAAGTTTTGGTGTATAATGTTGGTGTCGCTTGACGGGCGTCGGCGCACGCGCTTTGTCAGCAAACCCGAGAACAGGAGAGTAGTACGTGAATGCTGCTTTAGGAGAACTCACTGAGGTTGTGAGCAGGCAAGGCGCCGTGCTTGTAGCTATCCGTGAGCAAGTTGCTAAATCGATCGTTGGACAAACGGTTTTAGTCGATCGCTTGCTTGCCGCCTTGTTAGCCAGAGGGCATCTACTCGTCGAAGGGGTACCTGGTTTAGCAAAAACACGAACAATCAATGCGCTTGCGCAGGCGGTTGCACTCGATTTTAAGCGTATTCAGTTCACGCCTGACTTGCTGCCGTCTGACTTAACAGGGACGACCATCTACCGACCACAAGATGGCCAGTTTGAGACGCGAAAGGGTCCCGTCTTTGCCAATCTGGTCCTTGCTGATGAAGTGAACAGGGCACCGGCGAAGGTACAGTCTGCTTTACTTGAGGCGATGGCTGAACGCCAGGTCACCCTTGGGAATGGGACGCATGAGCTTCAGCGACCTTTTGCTGTGATGGCGACTCAGAATCCGATCGAACAAGAAGGCACATACCAACTGCCCGAAGCACAACTCGATCGCTTCTTACTCCATGTGTATGTTGACTATCCCTCAATCGAGGAAGAACGACGGATTGTTGATGCTGTGATCACGCCGACAAGCTCTGCTGTAGAGCCCGTGGCATCTGCTCAAGAGCTTGAGAAGTTGAGTGATTTGTTGCCGCAGATTTATGTGGACGATCGGGTGCGTGATTACATGGTTGATTTGGTCTTCGCTACCCGTGACCCCAAAGCGTTTAAAGTTCGAGATTTGGATGGTCTGCTCGAGTATGGCGCCTCGCCTCGTGCGAGCATTGGGCTTGGACTGGCTTCACGTGCCCAGGCGATTTTAGCTCGCCGGGCGTATGTCACCCCTGATGATGTGAAGACGATGGCTAGCGATGTCCTGCGTCACCGAATGGTCTTAAGTTATGAGGCGCGCGCTGAGGGGGTCTCGGCGGATGAAATCGTCAACCGAATCCTCGCAGCGGTACCTGTGCCTTGACCAAAGTAGGTGGCACAACCGAAGAGCGAACGCGCGACCTGCTCGCACGCGTCCGACGCGCCGTGGCGCTCGCATCGCGTATGAGCAGCGCGGAAGCAGCGGGCGCTTATCGCTCGACCTTTAAAGGTCAGGGCCTCGATTTTGCTGAACTTGACGAATACAGCCCCGGCGATGACGTGCGCCATATCGATTGGAATGCGACTGGGCGCATGGGTAAGCCGTTTGTTCGACGTTATCATGAAGAGCGCGAAGGTACGGTGATGTTGGTCGTTAACCGGGGCCGGCAGATGCACTTTGGCTCGAGGCCAATGCGCAAGGTCGACACTGCGGCTGAGGCGGCAGCGCTCCTCGCTGTTTTAGCGGTGCGTAACCGTGATCGAGTGGGTTTGGTCACTTATGGTGAGGAGCATCCGATGGGGCTGGCGCCCGCCAAAGGCATGGACCCTGCGATGCGCATTATCCGAGAAGTGCTCGTTCCGCCTGAGGTGACGGACGTGGTCGAACCTTTAGGTCGAGCCATCGAGCGCTGTGGTCGGCTTTTGAGACGCAACGCGATGGTCATCTTGATCGGCGATTTATTAGCGGCGCACGAGCTAGCCGATTTACCCCTGCTCGCCGCTCGACATGAGGTCCTTTGTCTCGCTGTTCGCGACCCGCTTGAGCGAGAATTACCCAATGCGGGCTTGATCCGTCTCGAGGGCGTAGGGCTCGTCGATACCAGCGATGCTGGTTTGCGAGAACGTTACCACCAACAGCGACAACATGCGGAAGCTGAGGTCCGTAAGGCGGTTGCTCGCTGCGGTGCTGGGTTGGTTGAGCTTGTGGCGGGTGATGATCCCTTACCCGCTGTAATGTCCTGGTTGAGACAACGCGCAGCGGGTCGGCGAGTCGCTTGATGAAGTGGTTGTTGCTTCTCGCTCTTGATGCCGGTCCGATCGTTGACGTCTCGGGCGGCCGAACAGCTGTAGCCGATGTGCACACGGCTGATGCAGGTTCGGTTCCTGATTATGGATTGCAGGTAGCTGTGGAAGCGGATGGCGCTCGGCCCGGGGATCAGGTTTGGTTAGTGTTGTCGCTGCGCTACGATAAAAGCTTAGCCGTTGAGCTTCCTGAGACCTTGCCGGACGGTAAGGGACTTGCGCCGCTTGGTGCTCCGGAACGCACACCTGAAAATGAAGGTGAATCGCTTCGAGAAACGTTACGGTTCCCCTTTGTTTTGTTGGCAGTGACGGGGGTGCATACGCCGGCTTTTACTTTGCGTATCGGTGAGGATGAGATCGCTGTACCCGCCTTACCTCTTGCGGTTGCCGATGCAGGACCTTCCGCAGAGCCTCCAGATCCCGATTTGGAGGGCATGGTGGTTTATCGACCTGGTCCGGCGCCTTGGATCCTTCCGACGATCGGTTTATTGATCGGCTTAACTCTTCTGATCTTGGCGATGCGCCAGCTCTTGGCTCGACGCGCCGACGTTGTTGAAGAGGAAGAAGTGGTTGTTGATGCGGGAGCAGACTTCATGGCGTTGGTTGCCCGATTGCGTGCTCGGCTCAGCGATGACCCTGAAACGCTTCGGAGTTGCTGGTTTGAGGTGCTCAGCGGCCTGCGTATTTATTTGGACCGCCGGTTTGGTTTGCAGTCGGAGAAATCAACGACCGAAGAGTTGCTTAGCGCCTTAGCTGCGACCCGTATTGTTGGAATTCCACGAGTCGGGCTTGCGGAGTTGCTCAATCAAGCGGATGCGGTGCGCTACGCCGCCGCAGAGTCCAGCCGTGAGGCGATGGCCGATTTGCTCGATCAAGTCGAAGTTTGGGTAGACACGGCGGAACAGGCTCAGCGGCAAAGGGATCGATCATGACCGTTGAGTTGACGCCTTTGTTCGGGGTCCTTTGGGAGCGTCCCTTGGTGTTAGTTCTCGGAGTTTTTCCGTTGTTGCATCTCTGGCGAAGTGGGCGACAGCGTCGTCTCGCCTTAGCGACCTCGCCGGTCTTTCGAGAGTTGGGTCGCGGCTTAGGTTGGGCAAGAGTTGTTCATGGATTCACTCGCTTCATTTTGGTCGCAAGCTTTGTTTTGGCATCGGTTGCATTGGCTGGGCCTCGAGCACATCAGCAAGGGCAGCAGCAACGCAGTGGTATCGATCTGGTTGTGGCTTTGGATTTGTCGACTTCGATGAACGCACTCGATCTCGCTGGCGATGATGTGCTTCATCGAGCCATGACCCTCAAGGAGGCACGAATGCGGACGCGCATCGCCGCTGCGCGTCGGGTCGTCGATGAATTTGTCGAGAGTCGACCGCGCGATCGGATCGGTCTGGTCGTCTTTGCTGGCGATGCCTTCCCTCAGGTGCCACCGACATTCGATCATCAGTATTTACGAGAAGTTCTACGTTACTTGCGACCAGGCCTGCTGCCCGACGGCACGGCGATTGGAAATGCGCTGCTTGCGGGGGTCGCGCGGCTTGAAGAAAGCGAGGCGCACACCAAGGTGATGGTCCTCGTGACAGACGGCGACAACACCGCAGGTAACGTCGAACCCAAAGACGCAGCGCAAACGGCCGCTGAAAAGGGTGTTCGCGTGGATACCGTTTTGATCGGCGAAGGCCAGGGCGTTGTTCCTGTCCTGTCGGACCAAGAAGGTGAAATGGCTCGCATTGGCCAAGCTGCCCTTCCGGCGAACCCTGAATTACTCAAAGCCATCGCTGCGGTCACCGGTGGAGAAAGTTATCAAGCCAGCGCAGAAGATGAGCTTCGTAAACGTTTCCATGACATCTTGAACGGCTTACAAAGAAGTGAGCTTGAAGACCAAGCGGCTTGGGCGCGGAGTCGAGATTTGGCGCCTGGCGTGTTGCCATGGATCGGCCTAACCTTAGTGGTGGGCATGTTGCTTCGTGCCGCCGTTCCGGTGAGGGTCTGAGCATGCGTTTTGCCGAACCTTACTGGCTGCTTCTGTTGGTTTTTCTACCCTTTCTATGGCGATGGGGTTTTGGTTTGGTCGCAGGAACTCCCGATGCCATTGAGGCTTTAGGAGATGCGACTAGCTTACGAAGTAACCAAGGGGCGTCTGGGCATAATCGGCTCGTCCGCACGTTGGCGGCTTGTGCCTTTGTTTTAGTGGTCGGAGGACTTGCCCAGCTAGAAGGTGCCCCTGAAGCTACGGTGGTTCCAGGCCGTGGGCTTGATGTCTTGGTTGCTGTGGATACCAGCCGTTCAATGGCTGCTCGCGACTTAAGTCCTGATCGATTGGTGGCAGCACGTATTTTGGTGGAATCGTTGAGTCAGCGCTTACAGGGCGATCGAATGGGCTTGATCGCTTTCTCTGGTGTTGCGCACCTCCAGTGTCCCTTCACTGCGGACCTGTCGATCTTTCGTCGCTATTTGCAGCAGCTTGAGCCAGGTAAGTTGCCGGTCGGTGGTACCAATCTATCTCAGGCGGTAGATCTCGCCTTAGATATCTTCGAGCGCGCCGGCGAAGGGGATCGAGTTTTGGTGCTTTTGACCGATGGCGAAGATCACAGCGGTGAAGAAATGGAGGCGCTAGGTAAGCGTCTCAAAGCCGCTGGCGTCAAAACGCATTTGGTAGCTGTCGGTTCAGACCTTGGCGAGCCTGTGCCAGATACCGAGGGTGGCTATTTGCGTGATCGCCAAGGTCGGCCGGTGGTGAGTCGTACCGATCGCAAGGGTTTGGATGCCCTGGGTTCAGCAGCGGGTGGTTTGGTCTTAGGATTGCAGCCAGGATCTCCTGCTGCCGATCGTTTGGAGCGAGCTATCCTTGAACTTGATCGTCGAGCGAATCGTCCCGCTCGTCATGAGCGACGGCCGCGATGGTACCTTGGTCTCTTGGCGGGTGCTTGGTTGCTGGGTGCTTTGGCTCGGCGTTTGCCGACCCAGGTAGTGGTGTTGGCTTTGCTTCCCTTGCTCTCCGGTATGACCGGGATGCGTCATGAGGACCCGGACGCCAGACGCGGTTTGGCATTGCTCAAAGAAGGTAAAGCTGAAGAGGCGTTCGCCGCTTTTGATGCGGCCGCTAAGCGAGGCGCGAGTCCGGCGCTCTCCTACAACAAGGGCCTCGCCTTGATGGGTAAAGGGGAGTCCCAGAAAGCAGCCGCTGAATTCGCTCGCGCTGCTGCGCGACTGGACGGCGAACGTCGCGCCGATGCAGAGGCTGCTCGTGGGATGGCGCTCGCTCGCGGCGGTAAAAAAGACGAGGCGCTGAAAGCCTTGAGTCGAGCGCTGCGCATCAAACCCAATCATCCGGTCGCTACGCCATGGCTGCGCCATTTGCTCGCACCGAAACCTGAGCAGCCCAAACAGGATGAGGATCAAAAGAAGGATGACCAGGGCGATGGCTCGCAGGATCCTCAGTCAGGTGATGGCGGTCCTCAACCCGACACGGGGCCGTCCGATAACGATGGAGGGTCTTCTCAAGACAATGACTCGTCTTCGGCGGGCGATCAGGGGCGACCTGAAGCAGGACCACAGCCCCAGCCCGATCCATCACAGAGCGACTCTGCAGGCGATACTGGCGCTCAACCACAAGGACTCGACGCAGGTCCATCGCCCCAGCAACCAGCTGGTGCCGAAGCGAACCCTGACGCCGGCCCTGAGTCCGACCAAGAAAACCTTTTGCGGAACTATCGGGCACGAGAACGGCTTTTGCCGCTGGATCTCTGGAAGGGCACTCGTCAGCGGCGCCCGGTGGAGAAAGACTGGTGAGATGGTTCCTACTCGGTGTGCTCATCAGCACTCCTGTACACGCCTTGGAGGTCGCTGCTGAAATTGAGCCGGCTCCGGCACGTGCTGGTGAGCGTGTTCAGCTGACGCTTCGAGTCACGAGTAATTCAAGACAAGCGGTTAACGTTGAGGATTTGGGACTGGGTCGCTTTGTGCTGGTCTCCAAGGGGGGTTCAAGCAGCAGCACACAGATGACCTTTTCAGGTGGTCAACGCTCCGTCGTTCATTCCAGCGTGTTTCGGTTTGTATTACGAGCGCCGAAAAAGCCTGGCGATTATCCTCTGGGACCGGTCAAGGTGCGAGCCGGAACTCAAGCCGGACAGTCGGCTCAAGTGCCCGTGCGCGTGATCAGCTCATCGGCCAGTGTTCCTGCTACGAGTCGAGCTTCGGAAGACTTATTCGTCGATTTTACCGTCGATCCAGAAGAGCCTTATGTCGGTCAACAGTTTACGGTCACTGCGCATGTGTACAGCCGTGTTCGTCTCGAGGGTGTGGCTGACTTGGATTACCCTGAAGCGAACGGCGTGTGGTGGGAACAGCTTGAAAATCCCTCCCGCGCAGGCAGCGAGGTTGTGGTGTATTCAGGACGCAGATATCGACGTCATATGATCGGTCGTATTGCCGGTTTCGCAGAAAAATCTGGCGACTTAACCTTGAGCGGCGGTGAGGCGGTTGTTCAAGTTTTACAAGGCGACCGCTTCTTTGGTGGAATGACCGAAAAGACCTTGCAAGCCAATCCTGTTACCCTACGTGTCAAAGAATTGCCTGGGGGCGTACAACCCATACAAGTCGGTCGCTACAGAGTGCGTTACGGTTATATTCCCGATCGCCTTGAGCTGGGCGATGTCATTGAATTCAAAGTGACGGTAAAAGGGGAGGGTAACATCAAAGCGTTCCCATTGCCTGAAGTACGCTTGCCACCCGGTTTGCGAGGCTTTACGCCCAAGCGAGACGTGGTCATGAATGAGGACACTCCGCTCCTAGGAGGGACTTTGACCTGGGTGCTCCCCATTCAGGCTACCGTTCCGGGCAAGCATAGGCTTCCTGCGATGGTCGTGCGTTGGTTTAACCCTGACAAGATGGACATTCGAGAAACCCGGGTGGGACCTTTTGAATTCGAAGTGACCGGTACTCTGTCCAACCCGCTCGATGAACCCACTGCGGAAGCGACTCAAACTGAGTCATCTACACTGCGCGGACCCATCGGGAGTTTTCGTGCACGTCGACCCGCCTTATCGTGGCTAGCGGAGCGCTCGTGGTTACTCGGTTTGTTCGCACTGCTTGTTGTCCTGTGGTTACCTAGGCGTCAAATCCAGCAACAAACTGTGGAAGAACATCGTCGGGGTGAATTAGAATTGGCTCTCGAGCGTGCGTTAGGTGTTCCGGTGCGTGGTTTGGGTCGGGATGAGTTAATTGCTCAAGCAAAAAAGGCTTTGGGTCCTGATCGAGCTGAACATCTCAATGCACAGCTTAGTGCGTTGGATGCGGCTACTTATGGTCCATCTGATCGAGCGGCTGAGGCCATGAAGGCTCGATTGGTGTCGTGGCTTGGTGAATCATCATGATTCTTGCTTTGGTCATCATGGCGACGGCGCCACAGGAACGATTTGAAGCAGGCGACCCAGCCGCGGCGCTTCACCTGCTGGAGAAGGCGCCTCAGCCCAATGATGCCGTTTGGCGCTACAACCGAGCCTTGAGTGCTCATGCTGCAGGGCGGTTAGGCAGAGCCATTGCAGACTACGAATGGATGACACTCAGAGACCCGGAGGATGATGCCGTACGCATCAACCGGTTACTGGCTCGCTTAGATCGCGGTGCAGGAGACGATGCGGAGCCCCCGCTGGGGCAGTTGGCTCGAATACCGCTTCGAACCCTTCTGGTTATTGCTTTGTTGACAGGGTTGATCGCGCTGCTGCGCCAGCGCGTTGGTGATGCGCTGTTTCGGGCAACGCGTATGGTGTGCAGCCTTTGCTTTGTGCTTTTGGTTTTTCATCAGTTGCTGCTTGTAGTGGACGACCGTGCGGTGGCCAAGCATGAAGGGGCACTGGTCGAGCGACCCGAGGCAAATGCACGCAGTGTTCTTGAGATTCCTGAAGGAAACCTCTTAGATGTTGTTGAGCGGCAAGACGATTGGGTTCGTGTACGAACAGGTACTGGCGTTATGGGTTGGATGAGAAGCTCTGATTTGGTGAGCTTAGATGGAGTTGGGCGTTGAAGGTGTTTTGGATCGCTTCCTTGTGGTTAGCTCAGGTCAGTAACCCGATGCTCAATATGGAATCCGATGGGTTGGATCGCCAACCTGAGCGTATTGAGGCGGATCAAGAGACCGATCCCATCAAATATCGTCAAAAGGCAAAGAAACTCTATGATCGGGCTCAGCAGTTGTTGGCTAATGAATTGGGTATTGAGGCGGCACAGAGCTTTCGAACAGTGATCGAAAAGTACCCCTTCTCTCGCTATGCGGTCCTGGCTGAACTTGGCCACGCTCAAGCCTTGGCCGCTCAAGGAGAAGCCGAGGGAGCGCTTGCTGGATTTACGCGATTTTTGAAGCAGCATCCGGGCCATCCTAAAACCGGTGACGTACGTTACGCGATTATTGAAACCAACTGGGCCGAGCGGCCAGGCGATTTTGCGTTGTTGCCGCCAGCTTATGAGCGCGACCTAGAAGATGCGCGAGCGACGGTCCTATCAGCCAATGCATTTCTTGAGTTTCATGCCGATGATAAGCGAGCCGGAAAGGTACGCAACATCAGAACGGCTGCCCGCAAGATGTTGTACCAACAAGCGGTTTTCCTCGCACATTGGACCGCAGATCAAGGTCGACATCACGCCGCGCTTGCTCGTTGGAAGGCTGCTCGACAAGAGTATGCTGACTTTCCGACTACAGATCGAGACAAAGCTTGGCTCAAGATGGTTAAACAACTGACGAAGGCTCATCCGGTCGAGCGACCCCAAGAGCCGAAACTGTATCCGGAAGCTTCAGTTATGGCTAAGGAGCCTACACCATGACCGCTCATCAACTTCGCTTTATCAGTGGTAAATACCAAGGCGGTAGCTATCCATTATCTGATGGTGATCAAGTGGTGATGGGTCGGGGGATGGATGCTGGATTGACCCTTTTTGAGGAGATGGTCAGTCGTCATCATGCGCGGTTTAGTGTCGAAGACGGCGTAGTGGTTGTCGAAGATCTCGGCTCGAAAAATGGTACTTTTGTCAACGGCGAGCGAGTTGAGCGACGTGAGCTTGCTGTCGGTGATCGTATTTTGATGGGGACATCGATTCTTCGCCTTGAGGAAGGGAGTTCGGGCGACGCGGTTGAGGAATCAGTCGTTGTGGCTTCAGCTGCGGCGGTCGCCGAGTTAGAGCCCGACGAGGCCGAACAGGCAGCAGCTCTGGAAACCATGGTTCCTTCGATGGATGATCTCGATGATCTCGATTTTGATGAGTCAAGCTTGACCGCAACCACGGTTGCAGCGGTCTTGGGAGCCAAGTCTGCAGCGGACGGGGCGGTTTCTGAAGAGGTTGAGGCGGTCGAAGCGGACGAAGCAGTCGAA